>DASUXB010000210.1:0-9891 GCA_036378195.1 Nitrososphaera sp. | reverse complement strand
ACCGTATAAAGGCCGTCCTGTGAAATGGCGGCCCGGGTTTCGGCTCCGTTCACCGTAGCCGCTATTGCGGTAAAGGGGAAAGGCCAAACACGGAGCTGGCCCAGAACAGCCCCTTTACCAACAGGCATCTCTTCTACTTTCCCTGCCTATTCTTCACAAAGGCCATCGTTTGCAGGCCCGTTGATTACCCTGCCAAAGCATGAAAAGCGAGAGCCGTGACACGGGCAGTCAAACGACTTTTCTGACGCATTCCACGCGACGGTGCAACCAAGGTGTGTACAGACAGCCGAAAAAGAATGGAGGATGCCTCTTTCGTCCCTGTAGGCTGCAACAGGCTTGCCGCTCTTTTGCTCGATGACCGTTCCTGCGCCGGCAGCAAGCTGGTCCATCTCGTCCCGTAACTCTTTCTTGCTCTTCTTTTTGCTGCCGCCCGTCTGCGAAGAAGGAGAGCGGGAAGAGGGGCTGCCGGCAGGCTTCTTCTTTCCGATCCTGCGCGCTGGGTCGTAAATCCTTGACCACTCGTTTTTCCTGCCAAGGATCAGGTCTGTCAGCAGGATTCCCGCTATGGTCCCGTATGTGATCCCGTTTCCAGAAGCCCCGGTGGCGATAAAGATGTTC
The DNA here is from genome assembly GCA_036378195.1 of Nitrososphaera sp. Lineage (GTDB taxonomy): Archaea > Thermoproteota > Nitrososphaeria > Nitrososphaerales > Nitrososphaeraceae > Nitrososphaera. The sequence continues at coordinate 9,273 of DASUXB010000210.1, read as the reverse complement.
TTCCTCTTGTCTTTTGGATTGCGGCCAATGAAGGCCATGCCATCAGCGGGTTCCAAGACCTGACCTGACCACTTGTATCTGATTTCTCTAACTGGAAACCTCGCTTTCGCCCACGATTCAAGATTCGAATATCTCTTCTCGGCATAGTCGCCGGCGCTTCCTGTCTGGTGGTCCTCGCCCCCGATTATTAGCAAGTCGTCACCGTGATCATCATCTTCTTCCTCCTCCAGTTTCTGGACCCTGACATAGTGGTATGCGGCCGCATCTTTTGCGCGTCTGTCGCCCGTGTCCCAGTACAGCGCCCTTGGGACGGCGCCCTTCTTTATTTGCGCGGCTATGACATAAGTCCTGTATGCCACCTGCCTGTCGTAAATCTTGCTTATCTTGTCTATTATGGGGGCGTTGGTGGCAACCACCACTTTTTTTGCGGCAATCTTGAAGCCGTCTTCCGTGGTTACGCCTGCGGACCTGACATCCTTGACGTGGGTCTGTGTGAAAATCTTGCCGCCCCTCTGTGATATTGCCCTGCCAAGTCCTGCCAGGTATTTCAGCGGCTGAAATTGCGCCTGGTCTGGAAAGCGGATGCAGGGGCCCGTGTCAAACGAGTCCAGAGGCGCCCTTTCCAAAAGCTCGGTCGCAATGCCTGCCCTTTGCGTCGCTTTCAGCTCTTTTTGCAGCGACTCTTGCTGTGTGTCGCCCGGACCGCGGAACAAAAAACCGTCAACCCGCTCAAAATCGCACTCTATGCCTTCCTCCCTTGCTATCGACTCGATTGTGTCTATCGCCGTACCGTGACTCTTGGCGGCAAGGCGCGCCTTCTCCTCTCCGTGCTTTTCCTCGATGCTGTAATATCTATAGTCAAGGGCGCAGGTGATGTGCGCCGTCGTTCTGCCCGTCTCGCCACTGCCGAGGTTGCCGTCGTCTACCACTGCGACTTTTTTGCCCGCTCTGGAAAGGAGGTATGCGGTAGTAAGCCCTGCAATCCCTCCTCCAACCACAACTACGTCTACCGCCTCCGTTTCGCCGGCAAGTCTTTGAAATTCCATCGGTGGGGCGCCGGAAAACCATGACGGCTCGGACCTGCCTGCGGTCTTTACCTCCCATCCCCCGTCGCCGCTGTCTGTTTTCATGGCGCCGACCTGCACCTCTGCCTTACAGCGGCCCTGTCACGGTGGGAAGCAACAGTCCCACTATTGCGGCAATTATCCAGATTATCACGGCGACTGCCAGCGACTTGAGCCATCCCATGCTGTACAGCCCCTTTAGCGCAAGGAGCCACACAAACCCGCCTATTATTGCGGCCAGCCAGCCCGTGCCGAACAGGAAATAGCTTACAGAATACACGATTGCGCCTATTACCGCGGCCAAAAAAGCCCGGCCTATTCCCTCTTTTTCTCCAAATAGCTTTGTAACGACGTATATTATGACGGTAGAAACGACCAAACTTATGACAAAAGTGATAGCATAGACGATTTCGTTGGCCAAGGGAGAGTATTATATTGTGTCACTAATAATAAAAAAGAGTTTGATTCAATGCCGCTTGATCTGTCTGTACGGAAAACCGCAAAAGGATGGCTCAAACCGCTTTATTATCTTCTAAACGGCACATCTAAACTCCTTAATAATTTAGAAACGATGTTTTACTATGGAGACTACAAAAGGAACAACGCCAACCACGCTTGCCGGGAAGAGCCCGGAAGAAATTGCTGAAGCGATAAAAACTATAGCCAAGAACATTCGCGACTCGTCAATGCAGATAAGGGAAACCGTAAAGACGCTCAGGGAGAGCGGTGGGCTGCACGAGATAAGCGAGGCGGTGAGCATTGCGGCAATGGCCGCACGGGACACTGCCAAGGATATTAACGAGACTGCCAAGGAGCTGCAGGAAAAAGGCGTAATTGATGACACTGTGAACGCCATAAGCGAGACTGCCAGCACCACAAAGGATACAGTAAAACAGTTCAAAGGCCAGGCCAGCAGAGCGGCCGAAAACCTGAAAGGGGCAAGACAAGACCTTCAAGAAACAGGTAAGGACCTCAAAGAGATGGGTCATAGCCTGAAAGAGGCCGTGACTGACGCGCCAAGCCAGAAGCGCGCGTCCGGCAGCGGGATGAAGGGTGAAAGGGAGTCCGTACAGAAAGACAAGGAAAAGAAAGGTGGTGAAAGATATTGAGCAAGGAGACCAAAAATCCTACAAAGCGCGACCAGGCGCTTAACGATGCGACCGAGGGGCAGTTCGGCAAAGAGCCGCGGCCAGAAGTTGTTGATCCAAACGTGGAAAAGAAAAGCCAAAGCAAAAACGCAAAAGACGCGCGTGAAACGGCTAACCGTGAAAAATATTACGCCAAGTAACTCGTGGCCGTGTCTTACTGCCCGACACTGGGCATCTGTTTGTGAAAAAGCTAGGCTCTGCCTTGGCCGGCGCAGCAGCCTGGCAGGAGGATTTTTTGTTTGTTTTTAGCGCATTAGGGCCGCGCTGCATTTCTGCGCAAGCCCATGATCTTTCTTATGATGTGCATGTTCTGCCTTATGATTAGGTCGAGATCTTTGAATTCGGAATCTCCTCCACGCGCTTTTATTATGAGTTCCAATTTTTCCATGTCGCCTGCAAGCACTTTATCGTAGCTGTTCATTTCGTATGGAGGAGTGCTTGCGTCTTTAATTTCTGCAGCAGCTGCTGCTGATGATTTCTTTTCGCGCATATCCAGCATCCTGTTAAAGATCTTGCGGCGCAGCTTGCCGTACTTGTTGCTGTTCGAATACATCTTTACCTTTTCTTTGCAATGCACGCAAATGTTCTTCCTCCTTGCAACTACGAGGTGGGTAAGTGGGTATATCCTGTTGCACGACGAACACCAATAATATATCAGACCTCTTGTCTGGCGCGCGTCAAGTGAATTGAAATCTATCTCTTCCTCTGCACATACGTTTGTTGCTGCCTCGATCAGTTCCTGATCAGGTTTGGTCAAGATTTGATCCATTAGTTAAATATGTGATATCGGTTAGATAACTCTAATGAAGTTTCGCTCTATTGTAATTGCCTGTTTGATTTACCTGTACAGTCACAGAGACGCCGCAAGATCCGGCTTTTCTTTCAGCAGTGCCTTTATCGCCTTCATGTAAATTTCGTATATGATGCCCTCGTCGCCGTAATCAATTTCCCTGTCGACGTAAGGTCCTGCGGCCTCGATGAGGTAGGTCGACAGGTTTTCTGTGATAAAATCTACCAACTTGTGGTCATGCATGAACGACTGGTCTCTCAGTGACAACATCGAAATTATCCCCCTTGCCCTCTCTATGCGGGTGGGATAGAAATAACTGACAATGTCTTTTGGAAGGGAGTTAACGTCATAAAGCAGAAAGTACGAGTTTGCCGCAAAGAATTTCTGGACTATGCCGTGCGATTCTTCCTCATTTTTCACTATGCTGACCAGCTTGTACTGCTTTAGTATCTTCAGGTGGTGGTTGAGCGCAGCCTTGGAGAGTCCGAGTTGTTCTGCGAGCTGCGTCTGTGTCATGGGCCCATCGCGCAACACCATAAGGATTGTCCTGCGTATCGTATCTGTCATGGCCCTTGCCACTGCCTGATCGCCTATTATCTGGACAGCCTTCATCACATCCTCCTGTTGCAATGATTATTAGAGAATTCCCGGTCTTGCTGTCTCAATCTGCCTGTGTCACGACATCCTTCAAAGAAGATATCTCTCTAGCAGTTTCATTCACGTTCTTTATGACCCCTGAGTTTCGTGAATCCGCGATTGCCAGCTTTAATTCCTGCACGAGCTCCTTTACGGCCTGCACCGTCTCCTTTGATACCTGCATAATCTCGCCGCCCCCAGCGCCTTCCGAGTTTTTGAAAGAATCCATGACGTTTCTTGCGGACTCGGATGTTTTCTTGACCTCTTCGAGGACGCCTGAGGCCTTTAATTCCTTGAAAGTGTTCTCCATTCTGGACGCAGCATCCTGCATCGACTCTGCGGTCAGACGTATGTTTTCCATGTTCTTGACCATCTCGGGTGTGGTAAGAGCCTGTATTATCTCTCTGACTTCTTTCGTGGTGTCCTTGATCTTGTCAAGGGAGCTTCGCACTTCGGGGGTACCTATTTCATGAACAATCTCTATGGCGTTTGACGCTGTTTCCTTTATGTCCCTTAGCTTTCCGCTCATACAAGTTGTTATTGCGTGATCTAATAATAATGACTTTGGGGCTGGTGCTCCGGCTTTCTGGGTGAGTCTTTAATATCATCAAGAGGGTATCTTCTCATGAAGATCAAAAAGGAGGCAAAATACGGGGTGGAGCCCGAGGGCGGGGCTGAAAGAGATCTGAAAGACGCGGCCGACAAGACAAAAGCCGGCGCAAAGACGGCTGCAAACAAGATCAGCAACGCAACAGAAGATACCAAGGACGAGATCAAAAATGCCACCAATGAAATAGAGTTTGAATACAAAAAGGAAAGGGCAAAACCGAAACTGGACATCTAGTTGCTGCTATATGCAAGAAAATAATTTTTCATGAACTTTGCAGAATTTTTTGCATTTGTTTTTGCAGCAAAACGAACTATATCTAAAACTCTTTTATATTTTTCAAGCTTCTATTACACATGACCAAACAAACTCTGGAAGTTTCGAGACTCACAAACGCGGACAAAGAGCCAAAGATTGGCATCCCCGAAAAAGACCGCGAAGGCGTCATCAAGATTCTAACCGAGTTGCTATGTGATGAATACGTGCTGTCTGCAAAGACCAAGAAGTATCACTGGAACGTGATCGGGCCGGATTTCAGCGAATTGCACAAGTTCCTCGAAGAGCAGTACGAAGAGGTTGACGAGATTGTGGACTCGGTGGCAGAGAGAATACGCTCGCTTGGAGGCCAGACCATCGGGACGCTGACAGAGTTCGTCCAGTACACGCATCTAAAAGAGGATCCGGGTGTCTATCCTGACGCACATACGATGCTTGCAAATCTTCTTGACGCACACGAAGCGACCATACGCACCCTCCGGGAAAACGCTGACGAGACTGACGAAAAATACCACGACATGGGGACCAACGACTTTGTCATAGGACTGATGGAAAAGCACGAAAAGATGGCTTGGATGCTAAGGTCGTATGTGGCAGAAAAATCGCGTTAGCTCCCCCGATAACGCACTACACACCATATCTTTTTGTGAAGGCAGATTCAGATAACTGACATCTAAAGCAGAACTTGTTAGATAGAAAGAATTGTGTGCTTTAGCTTGCTTAAAATCTAATTTTGTTGTGGAGGAAGCGATGATGGGCAATCGTCAGCTTGCCCCTCGGAGTAATGGCATAATGTTTATGGTCCGTGCAAGCCGGAAAAACGTACAGCTTTTCGAGCAGCTCCGCAACGAGAATCAATAGCAGCCAGAAGCGGCAGACTTTTGCTGCATAATTTTATCGCAGGATGAAGGCTGGCCATTCAGGCACTACGCCCACATCCGCGGAGGGGAGATAACCTCTACTAGTACTAGAAGCGGAGAAAATAAAAGGGTTTAACCGGTGCAGGGCAGGCGCAAAAAAAGCGCCGCTACCCTAAGAAAATTCCACTAGTTTCCTATAGGTTCGCCCTTCATTTGATTAAACAATGATTGCTGCATAGACTTTCAAAAAGAGGGGGCGCGGGATTTGCTTGATAGTTTGAAGACGAACAACAACAGGAACATGCTGGCCTTTCTGATGGCTGTCCTGTTTTTTGCATCCCTGAGCACGGTGCTATTCGAGCTTGCGCTGACCCGCGTGTTTTCCATAATCCTGTGGTATGACTATGCGTTCATGGCCATTTCAGTCGCGTTCTTTGGGCTCGGGATAGGCTCTCTTCTCGTGCACATGCAAAAGGACTATGGCAATGCGCGGCGCAAGGGCAGGTTGTGGCGCTGGCTGTCGATGCCGCAGCAGATGACTCCTGCGGCGCTTGCGAAAAAGATAACCGAGCATTCTATCGCGTACGCGGTAACGGTACCCCTGTTCATACTGGCGGTGGCGTTGATTCCACCAAACACGTCGTACATCTATGTATTCTATCTAATCTCGTCTGTCCCGTTCTTTTTTGCAGGGTCCATAATGGCGCTCGTGTTCTTTGCCATGCCGCGGCAGATAAACAAGCTGTACTTTGCAGACCTTGTGGGTGCCTCCTCCGCGGCGCTGATGCTTGACCCGCTGATGCTCGGCCTCGGCGCCGAGTCGGTGCTCCTGTTGACGTCGCTTCTGGTCGCCGGCTCTGCAATCATCGGTGCGCTGCTGCTCCTGAGAAACAGGAAAAAGGCAGAGGGACCGGCGGTAGAGCCGGCAGCGGTCATGACCAAAAGATCGAAAATATCTGCCGCCGGAATCCTTGCGGCGCTTGCAATCTTGCTAATAGTCAGCAGCCCTGCCGCAATGGCCGCGATGCAGCCGCAGGTGGCAAAGGGGATAGACTATTTTGCCAAGGTGCATCCCGGGCCCAACAAGGGGCTGTACTGGCAGCTGAAAAACCCCGACTTTGAGCATTTGTCTGCCCAATGGAACTCGTTTTCGAGGGTCGACGTCACAAGGCAGCATTCCCTTGACGGCGTCGATATAGGTGCCGGCACGCCGGTCAGAAGCTCGCAGGAGCTCGCCCATATCATAATAGACGCAGACGCCGGCACGCCGATATACAGGTGGCCTTCCGGTGACAGAGCAGAGCTTGCGTGGATGCGCGACTACATGGACTATGTCCCGTACGACCTGAAAAATCCTGGCCACGTCCTTGTAATCGGCGGTGGCGGTGGCGAGGACATCATGATGGCCCTTGCCGGGGGCGCGGACAAGGTGACTGCCGTCGAGATAAACCCGATGATAGTATCTGCTGTGAAGCGCTTTGGAGGTCCAAACAACGTGTACGACAACCCGAACGTCAACCTGTTCATAGACGACGGCAGGCGCTTCATCAGCTCCTCAAGCGACAAGTACGACGTGATAACTATAAAGCTGGTTGACTCGTGGGCGGCGCAGCTCGCAGGGGGCTACGCCCTGTCGGAGAACTACCTCTACACCACCGAGGCGTTCCAGCAGTATTATCGACACTTGAGCAGCGACGGGATTCTTGTCATGATCCGCTGGAACTTTGAGCTTCCCCGGCTCATGCCCATAGTGGCCGAGTCGGTGGCAAGGGAGACAGGCCAGAGTATGGAGGACGCAAGCAAGCAGATAATGGTGGTAGAGGACCGCCCTGGCCTTTACTTTGGCCGCACGCAGGACTCGCAGCAGTATTACCCCGTGCTTGTCATGGTCAAAGCGGCGCCCTTTACTGGCGATCAGGTGGATCTGGTGAAGCAAAAGGCAGAGGCCGGCCGGGCGGACGTGACTATGCTTGCCGACTCTATGATAAAGCCGCCGTACGACAAATTGTTCTCAAGCGCCAGCACATACAGCGACTATGTCTCTGCGTCCGGCCTGTCAAACCCCAAGATCCCGACCGACGACTCGCCTTTCTACTTTGCAAAAGAGCCGGTGCCGCAGCAAATGGTGGTGCTGCTTGAAACCGTGCTTGCCATCTCTGCAGGATTGTCGGTGATTCTGGTATACCACGCAAGAAAGACCGGGACGAAATTCAGGCAGGGCGAGCCGGGGATGGCTGCGCGCATGGCCGGCTTTGTGCTGTTTGCAGTCTTTATCGGCCTTGGCTTTATGATACTGGAAATAACGTTCATCCAAAAGTTCCTGCTGCTCCTTGGCACTCCGATAATGGCCCTGACCGTGATACTGTTCTCCATACTGCTGTCAAGCGGCATCGGCGCATACTTTAGCGGCAGAGTGTTTGGCGACAGGCCGCACAGGGCAGTGTTTCTGTCCGTGCCGGTGCTTGCAGGCATTATACTTGCCTACTTTTTCTTCCTGCAGGAAATAATCGATTCGAGCATCACGATGGAGCTGTCTTCAAGGGCCGCGCTCACCTTTGGCCTCTTGTTCCCCTCCGGACTCTTGATGGGGTTCCAGTTCCCCTCGCTCATCAAGATGGCGTCCATGCGTCTTGGAAATGGCACGCAAAACAACAACAATAATACTACTCTCCTGTGGGGGATAAACGTGGTAGCGTCCATACTGGGCACTGTTCTTGCCGCGACGCTGGCCATGGTGATAGGGTTCAACGGGAACCTGCTTGTCGGCCTTGCGATGTACGCCGGCGCCGGCGCGTCGGCGCTGTTGTCGTTTGTGGCAGGAAAAAGGTACTATGCAAACCAGGCGCTCCCGCTGACAGAGCGCGAGTAAAATCCGCTTTGTTGATTGTCGTCATTCCTTGTCTGCACCCATCTTCCAGTCGCGGCGATAGATCTCGTCGCGCAGTTTTTGTCCCTTGAACATGTGGAAATATGCCTGCCTCACCCTGCTCTGCCTTTCGAGCTCTGCCTGTATCCACAGGCTCTCAAACATCGAGTAATAAGTAAAGACCGTCGACTCGCTGTTGGAGTACGTTGCAAGGCCCGTGGCGTCAGAAAACGCGCTTTTAGAGTCGTCGCCTACCTCAATCGCAAGCGAGTAGGTCTGGTCCACCACCAGAGTCGTTATCTTGCTTTTTACGGATTTTTCGATAAACGCCACGTCGATGCGGTCGTGCTTTTGCTTTATCTTTTGCTTGGATGCATCCTTCATCGTCTCGTCGTCGACCTTGACCAGCACCTTTACGGCCACTCCGCGGCTGCTGGCCTCTCCAAGCAGGTCCAAAATGCCGTCTTTTTCCGCCCTGTAAAAAGAATTGATGGTTGAAAAGAGAATGAGGATGTCAAACACGGCCGAGTCTGCCAGCGCCTTTGCAAGATGCAGAATCTTGGAAGGTTCCCTTATTGTCTCGATGAATTCCCGCTGGACTCCGCGCTCAATTTCCCGGAGCTTGTCTTTTGCTGGAGCCGTCCTGCCAAGCAGGCTGTCAAACAGGTATTGCTGCATCCTGACAAACTGCGGTTGCCTGGTCAAAAGCGCCTGACATGAGAAACGCCCTTCGTTTATGTTGTCTGCACAGCAGATGTACGTCGAGCCGTCGACGATGCAAAAGCTGCCGCCGGCTACTCCCTCTGCGTGATGTACGTCGGCGTATTTCATCAGTTGGCTGGAGGCTGCGGCATTGTCCTTGGTGATGCTGGTGATGATGCGCAAGTACAGGTTCTTCTTCTTTTTCTTGAGCTCTGCAAGAAACGCCGCCAGCTGCTTTGCGTTTGCAGCCTGCCCGAATCCTGCAAGCGGATCGAGGCAGAAATCAACCTTGTCCGCCGCGCCTGACAGGAGGCTGAAAATGTC
>DASUXB010000209.1:0-4946 GCA_036378195.1 Nitrososphaera sp. | reverse complement strand
TCTTACCTTGTCAACCTCGATTGACTTTTCCACATCCGCGACGACATCCACTATCACGTCGTTTAGCAGGAACACTTCTTTGTCCAGCCGCAGAGACTTGCTCTCTATCTTTGCAACGTCCAGCAGGCTCTCTGTGAGCCTGTTCAGCCTGTTTGCGTTTCTGTTGATGATTTTAAGCAGCTTGCGGTATTCGCCAGTACCACTGCTGCTACCATCGCTGCCGCCGCTGCTTTCCTTCTGGCACAGGATCTCTGTCAGCCCGATTATCGGCTGGATGGGCGTCCTCAGCTCGTGGGCAGCGATGTTGATGAACTCCTTTTGCATTTCGCTGTATGTTTTCAGCTGCTCGTACAACTGCCTTATCCGCTCGTACAGTTCGGCCTGGTTCCACAGGCTCTCAAATATCGAGGCGTACGACAAGACCGTGGCCTTGCTGTTCGAGTACGTGGCAAGGCCGATTGCTTCAAAAGTGGTCTCTTTTGTGTCGTCCTTCACTTCTACCGCAAGCGAGTATTTTCTATCCACAATCAGGAGCGATATTCTGGTCCGCAGGGGCGGTTCGAGGTTCCTGATCTCAATTTTTTGCTGCAGTTTTCCTCTTAATTTCTCTATCCTATCTCTGATTGCGTCGTCAATCGGCGTCATGACCCTGATCTGCACATCCTGTGCTCTCGTCATTTCTGCCAGCATCCGTATCAATCCGGCGCGCTGTTGGCGCCTGAAAGAGTTTGAAGTCGAGAAAATCCCCAGGATCTCGCTCCTGGCCGAAGAGGCGAGCTCAAACGCCAGGTTCTGGATCCTGCGAGGGTCGGTTATCGTCTCGATTGATTCCGGCGAGACGCCTTCCTGCAGTTCCCTGATCCTCTGTCCCGCAGACGTCGCCTTTTCCCACAGGGTTTCAAAGAAATACTGCTGCTGTTCTACAAATTGCGGAATTGTGCTCCTGACAAGTTGCGACGGGGATTGCCCGTTTTTGACGTTTGCGCTGGCTCGGTAATCTCTTCCATCAGCTATTCCAAAATTACCTTTAACGTTATCTAGGTGGCGCAGTTCGACTATTTTCATTAGTTCTTTGCAATCAGAAACATTTTCTTTCGTTATCTCGGTGATGAACCTTAGCAGTATTCCTCTGTTTTTAAGGTCAACAAGCCCTTTCAATATAGGCTCAACCCTGACGAATGCATGCGGTCCGGTATAATCTGTACAATTGTCAAACCTCTTTGTTATGGCAAGAAAACCTCGCAGCGTAATGTCGATTATGCGCTCCGTGCCTGTTATGACTTCTGTCTTTTCCGGCTCTATCCCCTCTTCAATCTCTCTTATCTTGTGTTCTGCCGGCACGGCCTTGCTCCATAAAGTGTCAAAGATGTACTGTCCCTGTTTTACCATTTCCGGGGCATCGCTGTAGATGACCTGCGTCAGGGGCTTGCCTTCCTCCAAGCACGTAGTCGCCATGTACTCGTCTTCGTTAAGTGCTATTCCGCCCTTGACACCGTCAAGGTGGCGCAGTTCATCGACCACCTTCATGAGTTCCTTGCAATCGCGGACATTTTCCTTGGTGATTTCGGTAAAGGCCCTTATCTTTCCGCCTTTTTTCCTGATGTTGATGTACCCGTTCCTGTATGCGTCGACTCCGACGACTATGGACGGCCCCTTGCTGTCAAAACAGATATCCATGTGCTTTTTCACGTTCGACATGAACCTGACTCCCCTGCCTACTGCGTTCTCGACGCCGTAGAGAACCTCTGTTTTCTCTTTCTCTTCTTCTTCTCTCTTGTGGTCAGGTGCTAGCTGACTCATAAAACTATGCTACTATATAGCGCAGGAAATAATAAAAGAATGTGGTTGCTTGGAATATAGTTCCTTATCTTACTCTCGCTTCTATGATTATCTTGTACTAGTTCGTTAAATCCCACGAGAGACCTGCCATCTCTTTTTTTCAGTCTCGCTAACTCCTTCTTACCCTTCTCTTTGCCCTTATCGATGAGCCCATGTACAACACAAAGCCGCCGGCGACCATACCCAGCCCGTACAGCGAGACTGCGCCCCTGTCGTAGTACGTCCCAAGGCCAACTATCAGGCCGCCGACTACAAGCAGGGCTATTCCGACCCGGGCGGCGCCGGGCATCTGGATTTTCGGCTTTGACAATACGCCCCTATTTCTGCAGAGCCGTTAGATAATCCATTTGGTGGTGTACATGTCCTCTCTCCCTCTCACTCTCTCCTCTTCTGCCAATGTTTTTATTGCTACTTGGCCAACAGGCACACGAGGATGAAGGTCGCAGTCGTGGGCATCGGCGTGGCCGGCGCGTACCTCGTGAACCGGCTTTCCGACATGCGCGACGTGCACGTGACAGGCTTTGAGCGTATGCCGGAGCAACAGCACGACGCCGTGTGCGCGTGGGCGACATGCGAAAACGTCATGTCCGGCCTTGCGAAAAACTGCGGCCTGGATTTCGACAACTATGTCCTCCATCAGGGCAGGAGCATGAAGGTCGACCTGAAATCCGATTATGTCGATTTGAAATTAAAGGGGATGGTCAGCTACGACAAGTTAAAGCTCATCCAGGATATGATAAAAGGGACTGACATCAAGTTCGGCAGGGCGCCCCGGAAGGAGGAGCTGGAACCGGATTTCGACGTAATCATCGACGCGACAGGCTTTCACCGCAACTACCTGCCACGTCTAGAGAACGAGCTGTGGATACCCTGCGTCCAGTACAAGGTGCGCTACACGCCGGGGCGAGAGCCGTTTGACGACTTTTACCTGAAGGCGTTTCCGTCGATGACTGGCTATTTCTGGTATTTCCCGCTTGGAAACGGCTACGCGCACATTGGCGCCGGCGACTTTGCCAAGGCGCACAACCCGCTCGTGGAAGAGTTTTTGAAAAAGCACGAGTGCGAGGTAATAAAAAAGGTGGGCAGGCCGGTGCGCATCAGCCCGCCTGCAAACTGCGAGCCGTTCACCGACGGCAGGAAAACGGTCGGAGTCGGCGAGTCAATAGGGACGGTGTTTGCGCTCCTCGGCGAGGGCATCATCCCGTCTACCTGGTGCGCCGACCTGTTCGTACAGAATATGCACGACCCAAAGGCGTACCGCGACGCGGTGATGAAAAAGTTCGAGATATATTCGCTCATCTTCAAGTTCGTGCAGCTAAAGATACAGGGCAAGTTCAGCATGATAAGGCACGGCCCGGACATGCTAAAGATCTACCGGCACATGAAGGGCGAGGAAGACCGGTACGGCATGGCAGTCAGGATGGCCGACATGCTCAAGGTCTCGCAGGTCTAAAAGCACCTTTATTCAGCGCTCTTTTTTCACGTTTCGCAGCTAGACAAAGACTGGCACGGAAAAGCAAACGCAGCGACTGCGACGCTGATCATGATGACAGTCGCGTGCAGGTTCTGTGCATGAATGCCTGCCGCGCCTAAGCCCTGAGGCGGTCAAACCCGCCTGTGACAAGGCTCTTTCCCTGCGTGATGAGGCCAAAGAACTCGCTTCCGAGCTGCTCTATGCTCTTGTCCTGCATCATCACCGCGTAGACTTGCTCGCGGTGCTTGAAATCCCTAAAGTGCTGCAGCTCCGCCCAGATGTCCTCGTCTTTAGAGGCCGAGAGCGTCTCTGCGAGACCTTCCATGCCTTCCATGGGCTTGTAGTAATCGCCAAGGCGATAGTATTCCAGTCCAACTCCTTGGTTCTTGAACCACGGCCTGAACTTGTTCAGGTTTTCTTCGATGGCGGCGCGGTTCTTTTTCGGCACCCTGTAGAAAAAGACTTCGAGGTGGCTTTCTGTTTCTTGCATTGCAGATTTTGCGTCGTTCATGGCTGTATTTTCGTGCATGGCATAAAAGGCGTTGCTCCCCAAGGGGAGGCTTATTAATTAGAGAGAGCCACGAATGTTGCTTGCCAAAGCCGAAGCGAAACAAGATGGAGATATACAACGACATCCTCAGCGCAATCAAGCTGGAAATGACAAACGGCGAGGCAAAACCCACGAGGGTGCAGACGCTGAGCAACCTTGCCTACGACAAGCTTGCCCGGTACCTGGACGAGCTGGAAGGCAAGGCAATGATAACGCAGGCGCCTCTCGGTATAACCGAGAAGGGGCGGGACTTTTTGCAGGACTATGACCGGATAAGGGGCTTTGTGATTGAAATGGGGGTAAAGTACCTGGACGTTTCAGGGAGGGAGATTTTTTGAGCGGCAAACAACAAGATTACCGGCCGGTAAAGTTCCTTGACAGGCTGGAGGGGAACAACCACCTAGTCCTCCTGTACGACGAGCAGAAATACGCGGACCTGATAATAGCACGCTACCTGCAGAACGGCCTTGGGAAAGGCGAATCGTGCATCTTTTTCACTCCAGACGAGCCGGAAAAGATTGAGGCAAGGCTGTCTGCACAGGGCATTGACGTCGATTCGTACAAAAAGAAAAACTCGCTACGGATCTTCCACATCGAAAAGTCAGATGAGAACAAGCTCGACGCGCTGAGCACTCTCAAAGGCATAAGGGAACAAGCTGTCAGGGGCATGAAGCCGCCCTACCGGTTTGTCGGCAGGACGATAACGGACACGGCGACGATAGAAGGGATGAAGCGGGGGATGACCGTGGAAAAAACGGGCCACGAGCATTTTGCAGAGTTTGACAATTCGCAGTTGTGCTACTACGACATCTCCGGGATAGAGCAGTCAATGAGGGATGAATGGATACGGGGGCTCTTGAAGAATCACCACCACGTTATATACGCGTCCGAGCCTGACAGGGCGGTCGCGTTTGAAACTGCACTGCTCGAAGAAGAAGATGTGGAATAGTAGCAATCCGGCAAGCCATGCGCTTTAACAACGCCACGATCTAAAGCTTTAAAAATCGTGCCGGGACAGTGAGGTTGATAGAAATGCATACCGATTCATCCGGGCACTCTCACGATCATTCGCATAATCATGAC
>DASUXB010000208.1:0-6137 GCA_036378195.1 Nitrososphaera sp. | reverse complement strand
GGCCTTGCGTCTGACATCAACAAGCTGGTCATAAGCGACCTTGAGATAAGGCATGAGCACAAGACCAAGGGCCAGCCCATGGTCTACGAAAGGACACTTGAAATGTACCGGCCCGACTTTTCCGGCTTTCTCTGGACCACTATTCTGTGCCTTGACAACCGCAACCCGGCAATCGCAAGGGACTACCATCCACAGGCGTGCAGCATAATCCCTGGAGTCTTTGAACCCATAGCGCGCGACGAATCGAGGAAAGGCGTCATAATCGACTATACTCCGACGTTTGACCCTGAAGACCTGAAGGTGAAGGTGCTGGCAAGAAAGCCTGTGAAAAGCGCGGTCGACTATGACAGCAAAAAGGCAGTGGTCAGTTTCGGCCGGGGGATAAAGGACGCGCCGGAGCAGAACATAAAGCTGGTGATAGAGCTTGCAAAAGAAATCGACGCCGAGGTCGGAGTCTCGCTTCCCATATCGAAAAAGCCGTACCCTGTGAGTGAGGGCATCAGCTCTGCCTACATGATACCTGACAGGGTTATAGGCACAAGCGGCAGGAAGGTAATGCCTCTTCTCTACATAGCCGCCGGCATCAGCGGCGCGATGCAGCACATCGCCGGCATGAAAGAGTCAGGCTTTGTCATTGCGATAAACCCAGACGTCGAGTCGCCGATAAAGGACGAATGCGACGTGTTCATCCAAGGCAGGATGGAAGACGTGATTCCCGCACTAATCGAAGAACTGCGGGTGATAAAGCCTGCATTGGAGGCAAGGGGGAAATAAAATGACCGAGCGCTATGACGTGGCAGTCATCGGCGGAGGCTCTGCCGGGCTTGCCGCGCTAAAGAAACTGGCAGACCTCGGCAGGCAGGCCGTGCTCATCGAGGCCGGCAGGCAGGTGGGCACAAAGAACGTCTCTGGTGGCATCCTGTATTCGAAAAAGCCAAGGCACGGCAAGGTGCACAACGTAGAGGACGTCTATGGCAACTTTTCCGAGGCGCCGGTGGAGCGCCAGATTACCAAATACATCCTGCACGCAGTCTCAAAAGACAAGGACTATGCGATAGACCTAACTGCAGCACACGAGTACCAGGCAAATTTCGGTTATTCTGTGCTCCTTGGAAGGCTGAACGCCTGGTTTGCAAAACAGGCCGCAGAGGCCGCAGAAAAGTCTGGCGGAGGAATAGTGTCCGGCGTCCATGTGCGGTCGATTGGCTGGAACAATGGACATGCGGTTATAGAGACTGACGAATTAGAGCCCTTTGAGGTAAAGGCAGTCATTGCCGCAGACGGCGTCAACTCGGAAATAGCCGAGATGACAGGGGCAAGACCAAAGTTTTCGCCGGCGCAGACGTACCAGGGCGTCAAGGTGATTGCCAAGCTTCCAGAACAGATACTGGAGGAGCGCTTTGGCATAGGCTCTGATGAAGGCGCCGCCCACCTGTTTGCGGGAGACGTCACGCTAGGGCACATCGGCGGCGGCTTTGCTTACACGAACCGCGACACGCTGTCTGTCGGCGCCGTCTACCATTTCGACTCGCTGGTGGAAAAACCCGCAGAGCCCAGCGCGCTTGTTGACGCACTCTTGCGGAACCCGCTGGTGTCAGAGTTTGTCAGGGATGAGGTGGCAGTCAAGAAGGAGATAGACCGCAACCTGCCAAAGGAGGAGCAGCTGCGCATAAAATTCGCAGTCAGCAAGCTGATAAAGACGTGGAGCGAACTTCGCGACGCCTACTACTCGCCTTCTGCGCGCAAAAAATTGGTAGAGTCTGGAAAATACAAGTCTGACGACGAGATAAAATCGCGGCTTGAATCGATAAAGGCCGACCTGCAGTCCAAGTACGGCGCAAGGTTTGAAACCGACTATGTGGAGCTGGAATACTCTGCAAAACTCGTGCCGGACGGCAAGCGCTGCATGATGAAAAAGCCGTACCACAAGAACATCCTGTTCGTGGGAGACGCGGCCGGAAGGGGCGTCTTTATCGGGCCCCGGATAGAGGGGCTTAACGTCGGGATAGACGACGCCGTGAGGGCCGCCGAGTCGGTGTCTCGCGCAATCGACCGCAACGACTTTTCCGGCGAATACATGGGCGAATACTACTCGCAGCAGGTGGAGGCAAGCCCGTACACGCGGGACATGCGCGAAATCGACAAGGACTATTTGAAAACGTTCCTCGATGCGGCAAAGGACGTTCCAAAGGACATCGTGGGCCAGCGCTACGGCATGATATTCCGGCTAATGTCGTCAAGCACGTTCCGGGGTCTTGCGGTGGGCCTTGCCAACATGCTCGGCTACGACAAGCTCTTGCCGCTGGTCGAGTCGGAGGAGACGTACGTGCAGGTGCCAGTAGAAATCGCAGAAAGGCTCGGCAAGCAGGTTACGGCGTCGTACGCGCCCACCATACCAAGCGTAGCAGAGCGTGTTGCGAAATTAAAGTACGACGACGACAGGCAGTCGCACATCAAAGTCACACACCCCGAGTCAGAATTCATGAAAAAGCTCGTCACTCTTTGCCCGACAAAGTGCTACAGTCTAGAAGACGGCAAGGTGGTGCTGCAGCACGAAGCTTGCATAGAGTGCGGGACGTGCGCCAAAGAAACCGAGTGGCGCCACCCAAGAGGGGAAAAGGGAGTAGTCTACCAGTATGGCTAGTTCTTCCACTTGATCGAGCAGCCGATAGATGGGTCGAAATCCTTTTCCAGCTTTTTGCCAGAAAGGAGCGTACGCACGTTGTTTTCCATCACCGGCACGGTTGGTTTGGCCTCCGGCTCCATTGCGTCGTTTATCCTGCCGTGGAATGCCAGCTTGCCGTCGACAAAGAGGAACGGGTCGGGCGTGCACACCGCGCCATACGCCCGCGCTACTTCTTGGCTGTCGTCAATGAGGTAGTGAAAGTTCAGGCCATATTCTTTGGAAAACTTGACCATGTTGTCAAAGCCCTCGTCCTGATAGCTCGGGTCGTTGCTATTGATGCCGATCACTTGCAGTTCGGAGGGCTTGAACTTGGACTGGAGCGCGACAATGTCGCCAATCCTTGCCTTGACAAAGGGGCAGTGGTTGCAGATGAAAACTACAAGCGTCGCCCTGCTTTTGTACTCTGACAGCGAGTGCATCTTGCCGTCGACGCCCTTTAACTGGAAATCAGGCGCGCTTGAGCCCGTTTTTAGGACCTGCGGAGATGATAGTGTTCGTGCCATGCAATCAAGATCGTCTTTCAGATATTATATCTATTGCGATGTTTCTCTCGCGACGCTTAAAATCAACCACCCTCTATCATCTGGCATGAGGTTTGTCATAAGAGCCATCATACCTACTGAAGCCGGCAACAAGGCAGTCCAAGACCCAAACTTTGTATCCAACATGGAAAACTACATGAAGTCAAACAAAGTCGAGGCCGCGTACTTTATGGAGTCGAACGGAGAAAGGATCGCGATGTTTGTACTTGACCTGCCAAGCGTCGACAGGATACCTGCGGTGGCAGAGCCACTGTTCATGCTCGGAGCAAAGGTCGAGCTTCGCCCTGCGATGGCGATTGATGACCTGAAAAAGGGAATCCCCGCGGCTATGGGCAAAGCCTGACTGCTACTGTTAGAGCATATGCAGAGCAAGTGATCGCCCAGAAAAGCAAGAAGTAGTACATTATGCCTGAGCAGTATTTGTGTGATCTCTGCGCGTGGTTATTGTCTTGCCGCCTGCGATCTCTTTTCTGTGCGTTGCAAGGAACCATGCCACCAGTGGCAAGCCTCTATCCCAAATGCCAGATAGCTACCGTGTATCTCAAACACCATTTTTTAACCTTGGTATATCATACGCTTTGGAATATTTAGATGTAAAGTTTACATTTGTTTTGTAGATTCCATAAAATAGTAATGCTCATTACCTAGTTTTAGACGAATATTTTATCATGTTGATTTCATGCGCGCATGTTTTTTGGAAATGAGGCAGCGGTGCAAGCGCAAATCTCGATAATGGAAGGGCCGCGGAATGTCGCAGCCGTGTGCGTGTGTGGATATTATAATATAACACTGCTTGCAAACAACAAACTCAGATGTCGTCCTCCGAATCTCTGGACGCAATTTTACGGCTGCCACAGAGAAAACTCGTAGTCGCGCAGAGCGATGTGCATCTAGACAAGCCTGCCAAAAATGAAATCTTTGTCCTGATGGTAGAAGAGTCGCGTGGGTCTGCAGGCGGCCGTGCGGCCGGCTCGGGCCACCGGAAAATAGGCAAGGTATACGGCTTTGCCTGCGAGGGTGGCAAGTGCACCAAGTTTGTCGACGTGGACGATCCTGCCAAGGTCGAGATGTTTGACATACCATACAGCGCGGTGGCGATGGACATCGTGCTTTCTACCGGGCAACCGTATGTTGTACAGGGAATAGTAGATCCTGAATTTGTCGCAGGCTACAAGAATGTCGTCGCGGGCAATCTAAAATAGCACATAGGTGGTAACTGATAGCGTTGTCCAACGACCGCGTTGAAGAGGCCGCCTCTGCAATCGAGGACCTGCTCTACATGGGAGCGATAAGGCTCGACGGGGAAAAGGCGCTCCTGTCGCCGCAGTTTTCGCTCGTAGCATCCAACGTGACTGACAGCATGGATGTAAAGGCAGACAGCCCCGCGGAAGTGATGAAGCTGATGTACTACTCGCTTTTGATATACATGAACGAGTACCTAAAGATGCCAAAAGCGCTCACCATGGCGCTTGGAAACGACATGGAAAGCCACCGCGACTCGATGGAGTCCGGGGCACTCGTCACGACCTACGTGGCCATCCTGTCAGAAATATGGTCGCAGAACGAGCCGCGGGGATGATTTTTTTTTCCTTGCAAGCCGGCAAATGCCTCTGCCGGTTTCCAAAAAGACATGATTTTTAAACCAATGCACGTTACCTGAAAGCCGATATATGTACGTCCGGTCGCTCAAGCCCAAGCTCATAGAGTCGATACGCCTGATAAAGCACGAACCTGCAAAAGGCAAGAAGGTGTGGGTTGAGGCATACGGGTGCTCTGCCAGCATGGCCGATTCGGAAATGATAACCGGGCTCTTGAAGAGCGCCGGATACGAGATTGCGTCGAGCAGAAAGGAGGGCTCGCTCAACCTCATTGTCACGTGCTCTGTAAAGGACACGACGGAGCACAAGATGGTCCACCGCATAAAGCAGCTTGGCAAGACCGGCAAACCTCTCGTAGTCGCAGGCTGCCTCCCAAAGGCAGACAGGGCGATGGTCGAGTCGCTCAGCCCGATGGCAAGCCTCATGGGGCCGCACTCTATCGACAGGTCTGCAGATGTCGTCGGCTCTGCATTTCTGGGCAATCGCTTGGTCGCACTTGAGGACTCACAGGCCGACAAGGTCAACATCCCAAGGGTCAGGATAAATACCGTCGTGAGCATCGTCGAGATTGCAAGCGGGTGCATGAGCGAGTGCACATTCTGCCAGACAAAGCTTGCCAAGGGGTGGCTCCACAGCTACAGGATAGGCGACATTGCAAGACAAGTGAGAGACGACGTTGACGCCGGATGCAAAGAGGTGTGGCTCACCTCGACTGACAGCGGCTGCTACGGACGGGACATGGGGACGAACCTTGCTGAGCTGTTGAGGGCTTGTACCGGGATTGACGGCGACTTTAAAATCCGCGTCGGGATGCTGAACCCTCAGTACATGCCCGACATGATGAGTGAGATTGCCGACGTCTATTCTCAAAACGACAGACTGTTCAGGTTCATCCACATGCCGGTGCAGAGCGGGAGCGAAAGGGTATTGAGAAAGATGAAACGTGGCCACACCGCGCAGGTGTTTTCAGACGCGGTAAAGACACTGAGGGCAAAAATGCCAGACTTTACGATATCGACGGACATCATAGTCGGCTTTCCGACAGAGACCGAAGACGACTTTCAAGAGACGCTTGCCCTTCTCAAAGAGACGCAGCCTGACGTGGTCAACATCTCGCGGTATAGCGCCCGGCCAGGGACAGAGTCTGCCAAGATGAAAAAGGTTAGCTCGCAGGTGGCAAAAGAAAGATCAGAGCGGCTGACAAGACTCGTGCGCGATATTGCGAAAAAGCGCAACGCTTCGTGGAAGGGTTGGCAGGGCGACATCGTAATCGACGAGCTTGGCAAGGTCGCTCAGGGCAGGAACTATGCC
>DASUXB010000207.1:0-4750 GCA_036378195.1 Nitrososphaera sp. | reverse complement strand
CCTTCGCCTCCCGCGCCGGAACCTGTAATGAGGGAAGAGCCAAAGGAGGAAAAGAAGAGCCGGTTTGGAGGCTTATTTGGCCGCAAAAAGGACGACAGTGGCGAAGAGCGGCGCAGGCGCGAAGAAGAGCAAGAACGACGCAAGGCCGAAGAATCGGGCAAGCGCGAGGAAGATGAAGAGCGCCGGCGCAAAGAAGAAGAGCAGCGCAGAAAGGACGAGGACCATCAGCGTAAAAAGCGCGAAGAGGAAGAGCGCAAGCGTAAGGAGAAAGAGGAAAAGGACAAGAAAAAGCGCAAAGATGATAAGGACAGCAATAAAGACGAGGTTGTATACCTGACAGATGAAGACATCGAAGACCTTCTCAAATAACAAGCGCGACCTGCTCAGCATACAGGACCTGTCGGCCGCGGACATGCAGGCCATACTGAAACTGGCTGCACAACTAAAGCGGGAACAAAAGGCAGGAAAGGCCCGCCCACTGTTGCGCGGAAAAACCCTCGGCATGATATTCCAGAAACCGTCGACGCGCACACGCGTCAGTTTTGAAGTGGGCATGAACCAGCTTGGCGGGAGCGCGATATACCTTGGAGCAACAGACATACAGCTTGCCCGGGGCGAAACGATAGAGGATACGGCAAAGACCCTTTCGCGCTATGTCGACTGCCTGATGGCACGCGTGTACGACCACGCCGACGTGCAAAAGCTCGCCAGCTCTGCTTCGATACCGGTCATCAACGGGCTGTCAGACGCATTCCATCCGTGCCAGATACTTGCCGACCTCCTGACTATTCAAGAGCACAAGAAAAAGCTAAATGGCCTGCGCGTGGCTTGGCTTGGCGATGGCGACAACGTCTGCAACGACCTCTTGCTGGCTTGCGCAAAGACCGGGATGAGCATGGCGGCTGCATGCCCCGCAGACTATGAGCCCCCTGAAGACATCGTGAAAACCGCCATGGCAGAGGGCAAAAAGACCGGCGCCGGGATAACGATTACTGCAGACCCTGCAACTGCCGCAAAGGACGCCGACGTCATCGTCACCGACACTTTCATCTCGATAGGCAAGGAGGGCGAGCGGGCGACCCGGGAGGCGGTGTTCCTCCCAAAGTACCAGGTGAACGCCGGAATAATGCGGCTTGCGAAAAAGGACGCGATTTTCATGCACTGCCTGCCGGCCAAGCGCGGGCAGGAAGTAACTGCCGACGTCATCGACGGTCCGCAGTCCGTGGTGTGGGACGAGGCGGAAAACCGGCTGCACGCGCAAAAGGCCGTCCTGTACATGCTCATGAAGAAAAAGGCCGCCTGACTTGCAGCACGATAGAGATAAATAATTAACAGCACAATTTCGTCAAGGTTTTGCTTTGGTACTTCTCGAAATCCTGGGGCCAATCGTTGGAGCGATAACGTCTTTCATCGCCGGCGCCGGCTACCTCGGGATATTCGGCCTTATGCTACTTGAAAGCGCGCTCATCCCAATACCGAGCGAAATCATCATGCCGTTTTCCGGCTTTCTTGTCGCAAAGGGCGAGCTGAGCATAATCGGAGTCGTGCTCGCCGGTTCGCTTGGGAACCTAGCCGGCTCTGTTCTGACGTACTACCTCGGGCTGAAGGTGGGCAGGGCGTTTGTCATAAAGTACGGCCGGTACATCCTTTTCAAGAAACGCCATCTGGAGCTGACCGAGCAGTGGTTTGCCAAGTACGGCGACCGGACGTCGTTTGTGGGCAGGCTGCTTCCTGCCATCCGGACTTATGTCTCGCTTCCCGCGGGGCTTGGGAGGACTAATTTCAAGAAGTTCGTCGTCTACACTTTTGCCGGCTCGCTGATATGGAATTCGATGCTCACGTACGCCGGGATGCAGCTTGGAAGCAACTGGAAAAACATCGACCATTATTCGATATACCTCGACGTTGCGGCAGCAGTCGCCATCGCCGCGTTCGCGATATGGTTCGTTGCAAAAAGCAGAAAGGTGTCCAAGCCAGTAGAGTGACGCGCTTTGCGCCGAACCCAGTTTATCAACCTGCCCCTGCACACCGGCCACCCACCGGCATACCTTATGCGCCGGATGACAAGACTGTCGCACGCAATGGCAAAGGTGATTGTCGATTCCTACGGCCAGCAAGAGTTCCTGCGCCGGCTCTCCGATCCGCTCTGGTTCCAGGCATTTGGCTGCGTCCTCGGCTTTGACTGGCATTCTTCCGGCGTGACCACTGTCGTAACGGGCGTGCTAAAGCAGTCGCTTTCGCCCGACGTGCACGGCATCGCCATTGCAGGCGGCAAGGGTCGAAAAGCGACCTCTGCCATGTCAGAGATTCCAAAACTTGCCGGGAATTTCGGCCTATCTTCCTCGAAAACCGAGTCGCTGTTGTACGCAAGCAAAATGTCTGCCAAGGTGGACAGCGCGGCGGTGCAGGACGGCTACTCGCTCTACCATCATGCAATACTGTTTGACGAGCGGGGCGACTGGGCGGTGGTGCAGCAGGGCATGAACGCAGAGAACAGGATGGCCCGGCGCTACCATTGGGTCTCTGACAATTTGCGAGGATTTGTACAGGAGCCGCACGCCGGCATCATCTGCGAGCAAAAAGAAACAAGGGCTCTTGACATGACTTCTACAGGGTCGCAGGAAAGCCAGAAGGTCTCGCTCGATCTTGTGCGCGGCGACATGAACAACCTGAAATCGTCGATATACAAGCTGACTGCAGAAAACACGCTTGACCAGTGGCTCTTGGGAGGAGAAACCGTAAAGAACATGTCAGGCTACGAGATGCCCCGCCGGCTAGACTGGGATCTTTTCAAGAGGATATACGAGATCCAGCCGAAAAACTATGAAGAGCTCCTGTCGATGCAGGGGGTAGGCGCCGCGACCGTGAGGGCCCTTGCGCTCGTGTCGGAGCTCATCCACGGCACGCCGGCGTCGTGGCAGGACCCCGTGAAATACAGCTTTGCCCACGGAGGCAAGGACGGCGTGCCTCACCCAGTCGCGCGCAAGGTGTACGACCAGTCGATAAAGTACCTGGAAGGCGCAATTGACGGCGCACAGCTGGAGCGGGAGGAGCGCGCAGACGCGCTGATAAAGCTGGCGAAATTCTCAGAGACCCTGTTTCCTTCTCTACAAAGTTAAAAATAATATAGCGCCTTTACAAAAAACATGCGTATACATATGGCTAAAGTTGTTGTCGGCAAAGCAGCAGAGATAGGCCCTGGTCAGATGACGCACGTGACGGCTGGCGGGAAGGAGGTGCTTGTGGCAAACATTGGAGGCATGTTCTACGCTGCGGGAAACACCTGCAACCACGCCGGGGCAGAGCTCCACGAAGGGACTCTCAACGGAAAAGAACTGACCTGCCCGTGGCACGGGGCAAAGTGGGACCTTACCACAGGCGAGATGACGTGGTTCCCGCAAAAGCTCAAGCCGATAGGCTCGTACAAGGTGTCGGTGGAAAACGGCACCGTCTACGTCGAAGTCTAGGCAAGCCTCTTTTTCACGGATCTGACCTTGGCCTCAAGGCTCTGGTCCTTGTCGAGCCTCTCATCAATCCTCACCGACGAGATTACCCTCGCTGCGCCGGCTTTTTTTACCGCGGCGTGCGCCGCCTTTACGGCCGCAAGCGCCGCGGAAATGTCCTCCGCTTCCATCTGGGTGCCAAGTGCCGTGAGAGTCGCCCTGACGCCCTTTGTCTTTTTTATTGCGTCAAACGCAAGCGCGACTTCCTTTCCCATACTGGTCCGGCCCGTTATCGGTATCACGCTTATCTCTGCGTGCACTGCCATGCAGGTGAAAGCGCCCGGCCGGGCTAAAACACTTACTACTACTTTTCCTTCTTCTAGCCGCTTGTCTTCTTCTTCTTCTTCTTCTTCTTTATGACAAAGTTCTTGAGGAAGAACCATCTTGACCGTGTTAAACGCCGACCAAAGGACAGTTTTCCGTGGCTTTTTATTATCCGGCCTCCAGATCCGCTGTAGTTGAACATAGCCGAGTTCATGTCGACGCTTCCCCAAAACGTTGTGAAAGGAGAGACAGTTGCCCTGCCGGATCACGCGATAGAGCAAATGTTCAAGCTGGCCGGCCTGAAAAAAAGCGACACCTTTTTCCACTTGGGATGCGGCCAGGGCGAGGCAGTAGCGCTTGCGGCAAAACTCGGCGTCAAAAAGGCGGTAGGGATAGAGATAGACGAAAAGGTGGCCGCAAGAGCACGGCGCAAGACGGCCCGGCTGAAAAACGCCGAGATTCTGACAGGCGATATACGCGACGCGGACATCTCTTCTGCCACCGCAGTCCTGTTCTGGTTTAGCGACCCCGGGGTAGTAGACGCCATGGTCAAGAAATTCCGAAAAGAATTGAAGGACGGCGCCCGCGTAATAACGATATGGTCCCCGCCGGGGATGATGCTCCCGCAAAATGTGGACTTTCCGTTCTTTGTGTGCAAAAAGCCGTTCAAGTACGCGACGTCCGTCCGGCAGCAGATAAGGGCAGTGTATGGCAACAAGTGCATCGACTTTACCGCCGCCTGGCTTCTTGCAGAGCGCTACATCGACGCGCTGGGGGTCGTGCCGGGAGAATACCGGCGCTTTGTGAACATGCTGCAGAGCATGGTGATATGGATAAACGCGTGGAACATGGGTGTCACGTGCGAGGACGGCGTGCCTCCGCCCGTCGACTCGTACCTTGGCATCCTGCGCGAATTTTTCGGAATAGACATGAAGGATCTTTTCACGCGCGACCCAAAGAGCGAAAGCATGGCTATTCCTGAT
>DASUXB010000206.1:0-16601 GCA_036378195.1 Nitrososphaera sp. | reverse complement strand
CGACCAGACAAAGCTTCCAAACAAGCTTGTGCGCATAAAATGCACCGACTACCACCAGGTTGCGGACGCGATAAAAAAGCTGGTGGTCAGGGGCGCGCCTGCGATAGGCGTAAGTGCCGCGTTGGGGCTTGCGCTTGCCGCGCAGAACAGCAAGGCCAAGACGCTTTCAGAGCTCATGACCGACCTTGACACTGCGTTCAAGGAGCTTCGGGCGACACGCCCGACCGCTGTCAACCTTTTCTGGGCGCTAGAGCGCGTGATGGGAAAAGCCAAGCACGCCAAGACGCTTGAGGATGCAAGAAAAGCCGTGCTTTCCGAGGCGCAAAAGATGTGGGAAGAAGATGTAAAAGCCAACAGGGAAATGGGCGCAAACGGCGCAAGGCTGTTTCAAGACGGCGACGTGGTGCTGACGCACTGCAACGCCGGCTCGCTTGCGACGGTCGCGTACGGCACTGCGCTAGGCGTGATAAGGGCGGCAAGGGAATCGGGCAAGCGCCTGAGCGTCATTGCAACAGAGACGAGGCCGGTGATGCAGGGGGCAAGGCTCACCGCTTTTGAGCTGCGGCATGATGGGGTGGATGTCAGCCTGATACCAGACACGGCAGTTGGCCACATGATGGCAAGGGGCGCGATAAAGCGCGTAATCGTTGGCGCGGACAGGGTTCTGCGGACAGGACACGTCTTTAATAAGATAGGGACTTATCAGGTAGCGATACTTGCAGGCAGGCACAAGGTGCCGTTCTATGTCGCAGCCCCGCTGTCCACGTTTGACTTTGAAAGCAATCCGACAGATGTCGTGATAGAGGAGCGCTCTGTCGACGAGGTGGTAAAGGTGGGCAAAAAGAGGGTAGCACCAAAGGGCGTCAGGATATTCAACCCCGCGTTTGACATGACGCCTCCGGAATTGATAACGGGCATCATCACAGAAAGGGGCGTGCTAAAGCCGCCCTTTGAAAAGAACCTGAAGGCCCTTCTGGGCTAGCGCGACAAGTATTTATCGTGTGGCACACAAGTGTACTCTCGCCAATGTCCGCATCTGCACAGCAGGTCACCGAGGACCAGGTTTACGGCGCGCTAAAGAAGTGTATGGATCCAGAGATCCCGGTAAACGTGGTAGATCTTGGGCTCATTTACGGGGTTAACATAGCCGACGGCAGAAACGTCGACATCAAGATGACCATGACCACGCGCGGCTGCCCGCTGCATGACACGCTGGTAAGCGACGTCAAGCGCTACGTGGGCAAGGTGCCGGGGATCGGCAACATCAACGTCGAGATAGTGTGGGACCCGCCATGGAGCCTTGACAAAATGAACCCGCAGGTGCGCGAGCAGCTCGGGTTTGGCAAGCCAAAATTGCGCTTTCAGATAGACTATGAAAAGGCAAAGCCTTTGAAGGTGGGCAGGTACGCCAAGCAGGAAGACGGCTCGATGATACTTGCAAACGACAAGGACCAGGGGTTCATGGTAAACGAGGCGATAATCGAGTTCTGGAATACGTGCGACGGCACGAAAACGATAAACCAGCTGACCGACCAGTTCTCTGCAAAACTGGGGATGCCCCGACAGCAGGTGGAGCAGGAAGTCGTGCAACTGGTGCAGCAGCTGCTTGAAGCAGAACTTTTGAAGGCGTAATGTCGGAAGAGCCGTCTCTAGTCCCGCCGCACACAAGGACAATAGTGGAACTTGGGTCTGGCGACTGCAGGCTGCTGGAGGCGCTTGCGGAAAAAGACCCGCAAACCGTGTACATCGGCATAGAGATCGATGGCGAGCAGTGCCTGCAAGCAAAATCGCGCATTTCTTTGCAGAACGTATTTGTCATGCAGGGCTCTTTTGAAGAGATTATTCCGCGCCTGCCCGACGATTCTGTCGACGGCTTTATCGCAGTCCTGCCCGACCCTGCGTTCATTGACGAAAAAAAGGAGGAAAAATGGAAGCCGCTCTACAGGGCAGCGTATGCAAAACTAAAGAAGCCTGGCGCGTTCCGGCTCGTGGCGGAAATCACCGACGAGCTCCTTCAGCCTGTCTCGAACGAGGCGTTTGACAGGTGGTCGATATGGCTAGTCTCGGCGTTCCGCTCGGTTGGCTTCAAGGTTGCCGGGATGACAGAGGGCTCGCCTGTAGAATATTCGTCAAGGTGCCTCGACCAGTTCCGGGGCGATCCCGAGCGCATCCGCATGGCGACGCTCGACTTTGTCAAGGAATAGCTAATAACCGCCGTCGCCATACCCTCCCATTATCTCCAAAAAGCCCCTCATCTTCCAATATGTGTCGAGAAACTCTGTACCCCTCGGGGTTATGCTGTACCTCGTGCCCTCGTCGTCGGCCATTTTCCTGGCAAGGCCAAAAGAACACAGGTCGTTGGCCATGATGTTGAGCCTGTCAAGCGGGACGCCGACTCCGTAGGATATTCTGGTTATCCTGTCGGTGCCAAGCCTGATGACCTCAAGTATAGTCGCGTAGATTTCAAGCTTGTTTCTCTTGTTCTTTCTTGCCATGTGCTGCTGTACCTCCGTTCACAGCGGGAACGCGGCAAGGCTGGCAACCTTTTCCGGATTCCTGCATGTGACGTTTTTGCCAGTTTCAAGCCGGCGCGTGTAGGTGGCTTGGCTCACTGTGCTCTCATCGTGGATCTCTATCTCGTCTGCGACTATCTTTACTGCCTCGGCGCCTTTTCCAACAATAACTTTTTTCCCATAGACATCCTGCACCCTGCACTTTTTGCCTAGCTCCACCGTGCCCCCTACAAGCGGCCCCCTGCATTCTGCATGGGATGCTATCCTTATCCCGGCTGCCTTTAGCCCCTCGCTCGTTTCCACTTTGCCTCCGACCCACGCCCCGCCTGTCAGAATCGCCTTGCCTGCTTTGAACCAGCCTCCTACTCCCATATCCACGCCGGTCAAGGTATCTCGCACCTG
Organism: Nitrososphaera sp.; assembly: GCA_036378195.1. Lineage (GTDB taxonomy): Archaea > Thermoproteota > Nitrososphaeria > Nitrososphaerales > Nitrososphaeraceae > Nitrososphaera. The sequence continues at coordinate 13,686 of DASUXB010000206.1, read as the reverse complement.
GAGGTCCCCGCCGACTCCGAGCTTGCCTGTCAGCGAGAGAGATCCAGAGATTTTGGTCTCGCCTCCGACCTCAAGCGTTCCGCCGGCGCAGCTCCCGCCAATATCCACTAGCCCTCCCACCTTGATCTTTTCGCAGGAAAGGTCGCCAGTGGTGGCGAGCCGCCCTCCCACGTTTATGCTCCTGCCCTTGGCAGAGCCGAGCTCCACCTTGCCTCCAACTGTTATACTGTCAAATTCAAGCTCTGACTTGCTCGATAAAGCGCCTCCGACTCTTATCTGGCCCTGTACTGCTCCGCCGCCGATCTCGGCCCTGCCTCCCGCGCTGAGGTCGGCAAGCCGGGCGCTCTGCACGATTACCTTGCCGCCGACCTTTGCGGACTCGGCGTCCAAGGTGCCTGACACTTCGAGCGTGCCTCCCACTCTGACAATCCTGCACTTCATCGAACCTGCTTTGATGATGCCTCCTCCGGCCACGTCTTCTGCAGCGATGCTTCCATCGACGTAGAGCGCGTTTTCGACATCGATAACTCCGTGGACCAGCAGGCTTCCTGCGACCCTTAGCGTTCCCTTTTCAACCTTTAGAGACTTGCACTCTAGGTCGCAGTTTACCGTGCAGTCGCCCCTGAAACGCGCGCTGCCTGCGACCGTGACTTTGCCCCCACTGCCCTCGGCCGCTTCTATCCTAGAGTCTTTCTCTGCACTCAGGTTTCCTTCTATATTTCCAAGGGCGACAGAGCTTCCGTGCTCAACACGAACGTCTTCTTGCATGGCTCTCATTCTCCCGGATGTGATAAAAAGCTGGCTCACTGTACGTGATCACATATTGTGAGTATTGAAAATTGGCTATTGTTGTTATTTTTTGTGCCTGTGCGCAGTGTGTTCTGCCATGCACTCTCTTGAGCAGAATTCCAGCTCGCAACCCTCGCTTGCGCACGGGACCGGCTCGTGGCCGAACTTTTTGTTGCAGTAAGTGCACCTTGACTCCAGCTCGGGATAGTTGCGGTTCATGTACGGCCCGCAGTTGCGCTTTTCCCGGAACCATAGCACTTCAAGGTTCATTTTTTCTGCGTGCGTCAGAACAGTATCATACGCCTCGTAGTAGCCAGGCGCATAGAACTGGCGTACAAACATCGAGCCTTCCGGGCCTCTGCCTGAAGGGTTCCTGAACGCGACCAGCCACTTTTCGGCAGGTACGTCGCCCTCGCCTGCAAGTTTCTTCTTCTTCATCACTTGATCTGGAGCGAGGCGCGCATAAAGCCAGAGAGCTCGGCCGCCTTGACCCTTTCCTGCTGCATGCTGTCGCGGTGGCGCACGGTGACCGTGTCGTCCTGCATAGTCTGCGGGTCGACCGTGATTGCAAAGGGCGCGCCGACCTCTTCAAGCCGCCTGTAGCGCCTGCCTATCGAGCCGGACTCGTCGTAAAAAGTGTCAAAGTCAAGTTTCAATCCCGAATGAATCCTGCGGGCCTTTTCCCCCAGACCGTCCTTGGTCATGAGCGGGAGAACGCCCACTAGCACCGGCGCAAGGTACGGCCTCAACTTCAGAACTGCCCTCGCCTCGTCCTTTACCTGCTCCTCGTAGTACGAGTGCTCCAGGATTGTGTAGAGGCTCCTATCGATTCCCATCGAGAGCTCAAATACATGGGGGAGGACCTTTTGCTGGTCTGCCGGGTCTACTACTTCGAGTTTCTGCTTGCTAGTGGTAGCATGTCCTTTAAGGTCATAGTCAGAGCGGTAGTTGCACGCGACAAGCTCCAGCCAGCCCGTGCTCGTCTGCACCTCAAAGTCAAACGCGACAGAGGCGTAGAACGCCTTTTCCTCGTCGGAGAGCCGGCGGAACCTGCTCTTTGTTATGTCGATACCTGTCTTTTCGTAGAATTGCGTGAGGAGCGAAAGGTAGTACGCGACCAGCTTGTTTGGCACGAGGCCCTTTGCTATGGCCTGCTCTGCGGTCACTGTAGTTATTTCAGAATCGCCGTCCTTGAACAGACGCAGCGTTGTGCCCTTTACTTCTTCAAAGCGCGGCATGTCATCCAGTTTTGTCGGGTTGCAAAACACCTCTATTTCTGCCTGGTAAAACTCGCGCAGCCTCAGGAGAGACTGGCGCGGCGCTATCTCGTTGCGAAAGCTCTTGCCAATCTGCGCTATCCCGAGCGGCAGCCTGCCGCGCATCGTCTTGAACACCCTGCTGAAATCGACAAATATCGTCTGGCACGTCTCAGGGCGCAGATACGCCTCTTCTGCCGCCGGTCCGATGCCGACTCGAAACATCATGTTGAACCTGCTGACGTTACCCAGCTCGCCCTTGCAGTTCTGGCATTTCAGCCCGTGCTTTTTTATCAGGGCATCAATGTCCTCGTTTGAAAGCCTCTCAGGCACGCGCTCGCCGGTCTTTTCCTCGATAAAGCGGTCCGCGCGGAAAATAGAGCCGCATTTCGTACATTTCATTATCGGGTCTGTAAAGTTGCCGAGGTGTCCCGACGCGACAAAGACGCTCTTGCTCATTATCTGGCAGCCGTCTATCTCCATCATGCCGTCGCGCCTGACAAGCTCGCGCCTCCAAAGCTCGATGAACTTGTTCTTTAGAGAAACGCCTGTGGGCCCATACTCCCAGAACCCCGCCGGGGCATCGGAATAAATTTCGCAACTTGGAAAGTAGAAACCGCGCTCAAGGGCCAGCTTCATGACCTTGTCGTAATCTGACATTGCAAAAAGCAGGCGGCGCTCCACTGGCTTTAAATCTATTCCCATTCAGCCACGACGCATAACAATTTATCTCGGTCAGCCAGTCCCCAATGTGCTAGTTGAAGGTCTCTGACAGGACGCACGGCGTAGAATACGCCATCCGCGACATCACCGCCTATGCAAACAAGTTCAGGGCGCAGGGTAAGGAAATCACCTACCTGAACATAGGCGACCCTGTAAAATTCGACTTTCCAACGCCGGAACATATCAAGCGCGCCCTGACAGACGCGGTGAACAGAAACGAGAATTATTACGCCGACTCGGAAGGATTGCCAGAGCTGAGAAATGCCATTGTCGAAAAAGAGTCTGAAAAGGGCCTTGATGTGACGGAGGACGACGTCCTTGTCACAAACGGCGTGTCAGAGGGCCTCGACATGACGCTTGCGTCAATAGTGGACCCAAACAGCGAGGTCCTCATGCCCGGCCCGTACTATCCGCCCTATTCGTCGTACGTCAAGTTCTATGGAGGCAAGCCGGTCGAGTTCCGCCTGCACGAGGACGGCAGGCCGGACCTTGAAGACCTGCGCAAGAAAATAACCCACCGCTCACGGGCGCTATGCATCATCAGCCCAAACAACCCCACTGGCGAGGTTTTCGATAGAAAGAGCCTGCAGCAGCTCATCGACATCGCTACGGAGCATGATCTGTACGTCATCTGCGACGAGATCTATGACAAGATAACCTTTGATTCTGCGTTTACCGGCATCGGCAAGGTGGCCAAGGACGCACCAGTCGTATTGCTGAACGGGTTTTCCAAGGCGTACCTGATGACAGGGTGGCGCTGCGGGTACATCTGCATGAACAGCAGCTCGCGCAAGCTGGACCAGTTCAGAGAAGACGTGCCCAAGCTTGCACGCGTGAGGATAGCGACAAACCTGCCTGTACAAATCGCAGCCACACAGGCGCTCCGGGGCCCACAGGACCACATACCCGTAATGGTGGAAAAGCTGCGCAAGAGGCGCGACCTAGTGGTCAAGCGCCTCAACGGCATGGGCATCCAGTGCAAACTGCCGCGGGGCGCGTTCTACGCGTTTCCCAAGATAGATCTTGGCAGCGGCAGGTGGAAGGACGACAAGCAGTTCGTGATAGAGCTCTTGAACAGCACAGGAGTGCTCACCGTGCACGGCTCGGGCTTTGGCACCTCGTACGGCTCGGGGCATTTCCGCATAGTGTACCTGCCTCCTGAAGACGTGCTTGAAAAGGCGATGGACAAACTGGAAAGATTCGTAAAAAGCTAGTTTTCCGGTATAACGCCTTCGCCTACGAACAGCTTTTTCGCTTCGTCCACCGGCAGGTCGGCGCTCGGCAGGATTATGTCCGACCTAACGATTTCTCCCTGCTCGACTACCTTGCCATGCTTTATCGTGACCTGGTTCAGCTCGGCAAGCTTTTTCTTGAACTCGCTGTCGTCGACCTTTTCGCTTGCGACCATTTCAACAAGCGCGGTGTCGATGTCGTTAAGGCGCTTGAGCGTCCGCGCGTCGACTGTGAACTGGCCGTGGCCCATTATCCGCACGACTTTTTTGACAGCCGGCGTCGCCTTGGCTTTTCTGGGACGGGACTTGCTGTTGCTACTGCTGCTACTGTTATTGTTGCTGCTGTGCATACGCCGAACGATTTTCCTTTCGCGCCTAGGTTTGCTCTTTGCGACGGCCTTGGCCCTCCTATGCACCTTGGTCTTGGCCTTCGCCTTGTTCATCTTCTTTTTCATTGTATGGCTTCTGATAGTGTTGTTTCATATGCACTCCGACTTTAACTTTGCTAATTCTACCTCAATATCGCTGTGTATTGCAATTTTTTGCATTTCTCTTCTGGTTTCTTTATTAATTGAGAACACTAGGAGTCAAATATAATCAATATAATCTGCGATTGACGTATTTTTTAGAGCCTACCTGTTGAACCTGCGCCATTCGTGCTCGTCCGGCGGGCCATCATAGTCCTCTTTCTTTCTGTAATAGCCCCAGAAGAGGAGGAATCCTCCGCCTATTATCATGGCGATTACAAACTTTTCGTTGTTTATTTCGGGATTTGTAAAATTGTCCATGTAGAACCCAAATGTGTACATGGTGGATATGAGAAACATGTCGCGCAGCGCGATTATCGCCGCAGCTACCAGAAAGAGTATTCCCATTGCAGTCATCCAGTTGCGGCCGCGTCGAGTCCTTTCTTCTTTCCACCGGCCCACGACTTGCAGCTCCTCTGCTATGTCAGTTTGACGCCGGGATTCTTCATCTTGTTGCGCTTGGCCGCGTTGAGGAGCATCGGGGTGAGCACCTCTGCCTGGTACGTGAGAGAAAGCGGACCCAGGTACACAGGTCGCAGGCCGGCCACTTCAGAAGCAAGCTCGCTCAGCTTGGCTACGACAGCCGGGTCGTCGCCGCAGACAAACGTGTCGGCGTCAAGGCTGAGGTTGACGTTTTTCAGCTTCATCTCGGATATGGTGTGAAAAGCCGAGACCACGCGGGACCTTGGAGCCATCTTGTCTGCGACCCATTCGCCGGCGGTCTTTTTGCCCTGCTCCAGCAGCGGGATGTAGACAAAGCCGCTGTCGATTCTGGTCATCGGGACGATGGGAGATACTACTATACAATCCTGCTTTACCTGCGATGCGAGCTTGCCGCACGTGTCTTCGATGAACTCGTAGGGTATAGACAGTATGAGCACGTCGCAGTCTTTAGCGAGCGAAATGTTGTCGTCGCCGGTGATGCTGCCTGCGATGTTGACGTTGTTTGGCCCGTACGCCTGCCTGGCCGCGTTCATATAGTTTGCAGCCGCCTCCTTGGCCTTCTGGGCGTCTCTGGAGCCTACTATGACATCGTGCTTGACGCACCACCTCATGGCAAACCCCTCGCCCATGCCGCCGGTGCCCCCTACGATTCCAATCTTCATGGCACCTTTCAGGAAATCTTGCGATATTAACCTTAGGTTACCAGCTAGGCCGAAGACTCTTCTATGTAAATACGTGCATATGTGCACACGCATGAAACAATAATTAACGGCTTTTGACTGCACAGAATCCGTGCCACTTGTCATCTTTATGCGCCACGGCCAGGCGGACAACAACGTCAACCGCATACTCGTGGGCAGGCACATCGAGTCGCACCTGACTGAAGAGGGCAGAAAGCAGGTAGGATATGCCGCGAGAGACTTGAAAAGCGTCCAGATTGACCGTGTGGTAGTGTCGCCGGTAATCCGCGCCATCGAGACGGCGGAAATAGTCTGCAAGGAGGTAGGCGCAAGCTACGAGATAGACGAGCGGCTGTACGAGATAGAGCTGGGCAAGCTGGTGGGCATGAACTTTGACGAAGTGGTGAGCAAGTACGGCAACCTGTTCCTGAAATTCTACGACGAGCACGACCCCGCGCTTGAAAGCTTTGGCGTCGAGTCGTTCACGTCCGTTAAAAATCGCGTCAAGAGCTTGCTTGAAGAAGCCGCGGAGAAACACGTCGACCGCAACATCCTTTGCGTGACGCACCTTGACCCGATAAAGGCTGCCATTTCGACCATACTTGAATTGAATCCTGAAGCGCTCTACCGGTGGCATATACGCAACGCGTCGATGACCATTCTCCGGCAGGACGAAAAGCAGTATTCGCTTTCCGGCGTCAACGTCATGTCGATGCACCGATACCCGCACGAGTGATTTTCCAAAGCCTTAAATAAGATATGGAAACTTTCTGAAACCAAAGGGACGAGTATGGCATCGTACAAGTTACTTTTACTCGCGATTCCTGTAGTCGCTGTACTTTTCATGGACTTTTCAACCGCGTTCGCGCAAGAAGCCAATCAGGCAGGAGGACCGTACATCTATGGCAGAGTCGAGATATGGGCGCTGTTCTACAGGCTTATGGTCATCGCCTTTGTCATCGGCGCAATACTGATGGGAGTGATATTCTACGTGGTATACAGGTTCCGCGAATCAAACCCAAGGAACCGGAACCTACCGGTTAGATCATCAACAACGGAGGGCGAACATCACTAATGGGACACGCAACAATCGAATGGGTCTATGTTGGTGTAGTCGTCGCGCTCTTGATCTATGTCGGAGCTGACGCATGGAACATTGAGCGCCTTCTTGACCATGCCCCGCCAGATGCCAAGATTGTCAAGGTCACCGGCCAGCAATGGCTCTGGACGTTCGAGCACGAAGACGGCACAAAGGAAAAGCCGGGCGAGCTGCACTTGGTAAAGGGCGTACCGTACAAATTCGAGATCACTTCAAAGGATGTCAACCACGAGTTCAACGTGCCTGACTACACCCTGCTGATAGACGCAATCCCTGGCAAGATCAACACACTGTGGGTCGTTCCAGACCAGAGCGGCGAGTTCCTGATCCAATGCAGAGAATATTGCGGATTCTCGCACTACCAGATGCGCGCCAAGCTCATCGTTGAAGAACCAGCAGGTGGCAACGCGACGGCACCAGCAGCAGGTGGCAGCACGACACAGGTAGCCGACTTGACTCCAAGTCTCGGCGCACAGGCGGCCGCAAGCTAAAAAGTCCTCTCCTTCTCTTTCTTTTCTCTCTTCCTAATCTTTTCATTTTTCCATCACAATTTTGTGCTTGCCGCACGTGCACACATCGTGTTTGCACGCAAAACAAAATGCTTTTATTTGATAACCATTCCAAGTAGAAACAATCCAGAGGCGAATGAGTAGTGGTATTAGAAGTTAAGAAACCCCGCCCAATGTGGGAGATATTGTTTTCATCCCACCACACTGACGTAGGACTTTTGTACATTATCCTCTCGTTCACCGCTTTTATTATCGGTGGCGCTCTCGCAATCGCGATCAGAACAGAGCTCTTCCTGCCCGGAGGGCAGATGCACATCATCGGCGATCCCCAGACATTCAACAGAATCTTTACAGTACATGGCACTAACATGCTGTTCCTGTGGCTGATACCCTTTGCATCAGGCATGGGCAACTACCTGATCCCAATTATGGTCAGGTACAAAGACATGGCATGGCCAAAGCTGAATGCAATTGCATTCTGGATGATCCCAGTCGGCATGGCCATGATTTGGATGGGCTTTTCAGATACAACTTGGATGGCGTATCCGCCCTATTCTACAACCAAAGCGCCCGGCCCGGCAGCAGAGATGTGGATCTTTGGCCTAAAGATACTTGGGCTTTCGTCAATTCTCGGTTCCATAAACTTTATCGTCACGATACTAAAGATGAAGCACCCGGATCTTCCTCTGATGAAGACGTCGCTCTTTGTCTGGGGAACTCTTGTGACATCCTTGATGATTCTCGTAGCCCTTCCGACATTCACGGCTGCGCTTATCATGCTGTATACGGACAGGCTTGGAGTCACGGGATTCTTTGATCCGTCCAGAGGAGGCGATCCTGTTGCATACCTGCATCTCTTCTGGTTCACGTTCCATCCTGAAGTGTACATCTTCCTGCTGCCTTCAGTAGGCATGATGTACGAGCTGATACCAAAGTTCTCGAGGAAGCCGTTGTTCAGCTACCAGTCTGGAGTGACTGCGTTCGTCCTGCTAGGTATAGTGGGCTTTGCGTCATGGGCCCACCACATGTACGCCACTGGCATGAGCTTTACAGAAAAGACCGTGTTCATGGTCGGGACGCTAGCAGCGGTGCCTGCATCTGCCATGCACATATTCAACTGGCTTGCAACGATGTGGGGCGGTAGGATCCGGTTCTCCTCGCCGATGTCGTTTGCCGTGGGAGGAATTGTGTTATTCTTCTTCGCGGGAGCCGGAGGTATCGTCAACACAGCTATGCCGCTAGACTTCATCACACACGGAAGCTACTGGGTGGTGGGACACTTCCATCTGTTCGTCATGGGAATGATCACGTTTGGCTTCATCGGGTTCCTGCTCTATATGTTCCCGTTCATCACGGGCAGGATGTACAACGAAAGGGCAGCCATGACTGCGTTCTGGCTGTTCTTCGTGGGAGTCTCGATGATATTCCTGACCCAGCACGTGCTGGGCTTGTACGGACAGCCAAGGCGTGTCTTTGACTATGTCCCGGTCCAGCCAATCATCATCCTGAACCAGATATCCACGGTAGGGGCATGGATAACCGCGACAGGCGCGGCTCTGCTCCTTGGACTTCTGATACACGGATCGATGAAGGGCAAGTTCGCAGACATGAAAGACCCGTTCAAGCTGGGCGAGACGTACTATCCAATCGCCGCAAAGGAACCGCACCACTAGGTGATAATGGATGAGCCACGAACACGACCACGAGTCTGAACCGGTACTGAGGACCAGCCCAGCGCGCATGGCAAGGGGACTTGCAATCGTAGGCATCACCCTTGCTATCGCCGGCACTATCCTCCTGTTCACCTTCAAGGACATGGTGGCAAATCCGCCTCCTGTGGCGCTGATAAAAAAGCCGACTCCTCCTGCGCCACCTGCGGCCGCAGGCACGACTGAAATATCTATGCCTTCGGGCGCATCGATACAGGGCCAGCCGTCTTACGACCCCGCCGACGCCAAGGTTCCGCTCGGCAACAAGGTAGTGTGGCACAACGCCGACAGCGCCATACACACTGCGACCTCTGGTACATCGGCCACAGACCCAGCTAGCGGCAAAGCCTTTGATACAAGCATGGTCAGCCCAGGAGAAAAGTCCAAGCCGATTGAAATCACGGGAGCCAAGGTGGGTGACTCGTTCAACTACTACTGTCAGGTGCATCCGTTCATGTCTGGCAAAATCACGATTGTAGAGGCCGCGGCAGGAGGCGCCAGCACCGGCTCTGGAAGCGGAGCCGCAGCATCGGGCCCGACAGTCCACATACTGGCAGGCTCGTCAGTACAGGGTCAAAAAGCTTATGATCCTGCCACTGTGGAAATCAAAAAGGGTGACAAGCTGACAGTCGTAAACGACGACTCTGCCATACACACAGTGACTTCTGGCACCGGAACTGATGCTGCCACTGATGGCAAGGCATTTGACAGCAGCCTAATCGACCCCGGAAAGACAGTCAGCGTCGACACGTCGACTCTCAACGCGGGTGCATACGACTTCCATTGCATGGTCCACCCGTTCATGAAGGGCAAGCTGAACGTGACCTGATGACCCTGCTGCAAAAGCTATCGTTTGGGACGCTCGCCGTCCTCTTTTCTCTTATTTTCATAGGTGGCTACGTTAGTTCATCCGGAGTCGGCCTGACATGCCCTGACTGGCCGCTATGCCCGCAGGGGTTCGTGCCAGCATACAACTTTGTCATCGAGTACATCCATAGGACGTTTGCGGCAAGCACCGGCATCCTCGTGGTCGCCTTGATGGCATTTACGTTGAAGTCAAAGCAGGCGCCAAGGAGCATGAAGATCACGTCGATAATAGCCGCAGGCGCGGTGATAGGCCAGATAACCCTTGGCGCAATAGTGATAGTCGAAAGGCTCCACTCTATACTCGTAACAGGCCACCTTGGGCTCGGGCTCGTGCTCTTTTCCATGGTCCTGATGACGACGGTCTATGCCTGGAAGATAAAGGGACAGCAGCAGGACAGAGCAGAACTGGAAGCAAGCAGACGGCGGCAGAAGCAACAGCCTGCCGCCTAGCATAATGGTTTATACGGGAAAAGGTGAATTCTGATTTTGATGCGCACGTACGCCCTCGCACTTGCGGTGGCTGCGGCAGCCATGCTTTTTGCCGCATCGACGCAGAGCGCGTATGCACACTTTGAGCATTTTGCCCATTACAACGCCAAGGGCGACGGGATTGGACAATACTATGTGTTTGAGCAGCTGGACCCTGACTATGCCAAACCCGGCGAACCTGCTGCCATTCAATTCAGCATCCAGGACACGGATGGACACGACACCCACAACGTCGTCACGATGGTCGAAGTCTATTCCGGCCTCACCGGCGAAAGGCTTGCGGCTTTTCCGTGGACCAAGCAGGATACGGGCGATTTCCAGGTCTTTTACACTTTTCCCGATGCAGGATACTACCAGATCGTGCTGTCCCTGGCCACCGGCTCTGTCAACCTGAACCAGGTCGATCCAGCAAGAGCCACGCTTTCAGGCACGGAAGGGTGCGGTTGCGACAGGGCCGTCTTTAATGCCGCCATATCAAACAGCTTTGGCGAGATATTTAACACGGCAATCATTGCAGGGGCACTTATCCCGCTTGCCCTGATGGGCATTGTGCTTGGGCTAGTCTACAAGCGCAAGAGAAAACAGCTGCACGCCAACTCGTCGGAAGAATTCGTGAAGTGGAGCGTGCTCTTGCTTGCCATAGCAGGGGGCATGGTGCACTTTGCCATCTACTCCGAGCACGCTTCTTTACGCATAGAGTACAGCATATTTCTGATAGTGGCAGGAGTAGCGCAGGTGTCGTACGGGCTCATGTATATACTCCTCACCATGGTAGGAGCCGATGAGTCCCGGCTGAACCCGCGCAGGTACTATCGCAAGACCGTGATCTTGAACCTGTTTGGGATGATAGGGACTGCGGTGCTCCTTGGGCTGTATGCATACGCTATCACGTTTCCGCCCCCACTGTCGCCAAACCCTGTGCCCGAAGACGTCGACCTTGCCGGCATACTTGCAAAATCTGCAGAGGCGATACTTGTGGTGGGCATTATCTACCTGATGAGGCTTGAAAAGCGCAGGCTCGCCGGCCACCTTGCCGAGACACCCAGTAAAACATAAAACCCCTACGGCTGGAACATAGATACGCTATGTGGAAAGTAATGATGCCGAGGAAAATAGCCTTTGGCGAGAACGCTGCAAAAGAATTCCAGTATCCCAAGAATTCCCTTGTGATAACCACAACTACACCCGACATTTACAACAAGTGGCTCGATTACATGGGGATAAAGAACTACGAGGTGTATGACAAGGTCACGCCCGACCCGTCCATCGAGGCGATAGAGGCCATAAAAAAGCAGTACGAGGGCAAGGAGATTGGCGCCTACATCGGCCTTGGCGGCGGAAGCTCTATGGACGTCTGCAAGTACCTGTCGAAACTGACGGGCGTGCCAAAGATACTGATACCGACTACTTTTGGCACGGGCGCCGAGATGACGACGTACGCGGTGATAAGCTTTGACCACAAGAAAAAGCTCTTGCAGGACGAGGCGTTCCTTGCAGATGCCGCAATAGTCGACCCGTATTTCCTGCCCGGCACGCCTTTCAACATACTGCGCAACTCTGCGTGCGACGCGGCGGCCCAGGCGTCTGAAGGCTATGACAGCAAGGCCGGAAACCCGTTCACGCAGTTCTTTTGCAGGGAAGCGTTTGATATACTCTATGACGCGATAATGAACGACAAGCAACACATGCTTCCATACGGTGCCATGCTCTCTGGCATCGGCTTTGGCAACTCGTCGACGACTCTTGGCCACGCGCTTTCCTACGTGTTCTCAAATGAGGGCGTGCCGCACGGCTATGCGCTCTCCTCATGCACCACGGTTGCGCACAAGTTCAACAACTCGCCGTACTACAAGCGCTTCAAGGAGATAGCCCAGAAATTCAAGTTCGAGCCGCTGAAATTAAAGCAGCCGCTGGATGCTGCGGCCGACGTCATCATGCCCGACAAGGGCCACCTTGACAACAACCCGATTCCTGTCACAAAGCAGGACGTCGTCAAGTGCCTCGACGAGATAGTGAACAAGAACCCGCTGGCCTAGGCTCCTGCGGAAACACTCTTTCCTTTTCCAGATGTGCAACCAAGGCAGGGGAGAAGGGCGTGTGCTTCCAGTGGAAGCCCCTCTCTTTTTCCATTGGTTCTTTTATGCAAGCCGCGGGTTTTCCGGCCACTGCCGATGCATTCTATGAAGCCCAAAACCTTTAAATTCAGAATGCCAGAGTTCTTTCCCTAATGACTGTTATAAAGAAGAGCATGGAAATCAACGCTCCAGTCAACGAGGTATTCACTTATTTTGCGAGGCCGGAGCACATGGCAGACCAGTTCCCCGAGAACATGGGTCTGAACGTCGTGCCAGTTGAGGTAAAGAACGGCTTTGGCGTAGGGACGATTTTCAGGATCAACGGAGATTTTGACGGCAAGAGGCTCGAATGGGACTGCGAAACCATCGAGTACATCCCGCTGAAAAAGATTGTTGCCAAGATGATAGAGGGCCCGTTCAAGAGGTGGCAGATTGCAGTCAACTTTGACGAGCTGGGCGAGCGCAAGGCAAAAGTCACGCTTGAAGTCGACTATGACATGCCGATGGGCCCGCTGGGCGGATTCCTCGACAAGGTCAAGCTGAGCAAGATTGCCGAGCGTGGCATGGAAAACGGCCTGCTCCGCGTAAAGGCTCTTCTGGAAGGCACAGGCTCCATCCCGGTCTACATCACCCTTGACGCCTACAGGCATATCATCAAGGAAAAGATGGAACTGAACTGCTCTGTCTCTGAGGCGATCGTCAAGATCATCAAGGACAGGCAGGAAACGCTGGCCAAGACGGCCTAACTTCTTTTCTCTCTCTTTTCTTCTTCTTTTACGTTTAAATAACGCATTTTACACGATTGATTTCGCGGGTTCGTAGCTCAGCCAGGTAGAGCGTTTGGCTCTTAACCAATCAGTGTATTTCACTGGGTTAAAATGTCGTGGGTCCGAATCCCACCGAACCCGCTTTACTCCCTAATTCGGCTAGACCCCGGCATATCCAAATTTTGTTTGGTTTCAATATCAAATGCCTGTACTATCTCCAGATACAACATCATCTTGCCTAAAATATATGCGACTGATTGTATATCCCAGTACACACTATGTCAGACACTTGGGATCATGATGATAACGAGATCCTGTTGCCGTGGCTGATGCGCGGCATATACGAGATGAAAGGCGGAGTAATAGGAAGAACTGTGCTTATGACCAAAGTCGTCGAGTATATACAATTGAAAAAGTATTGGGGCAACGAAAAGGAATTAGAGAAATATCTGCGGATAAATGCAGGTGACAGTTACCGGCGCAATCTCTACAGGATCACGCGCTGGATGATAGACCAAGG
>DASUXB010000205.1:0-3027 GCA_036378195.1 Nitrososphaera sp. | reverse complement strand
GAGCAGAAAGCGCAAGATCCTCGAAGAAGAGTTCAAGTAAAAGGTAAAAAGACCGCCAAAAGTCGATTCGCCGGATGCTGACTGCTCAAAGCCGCTTGAGACAAATCACAAGCGGTTTGGATAAAGGGTAAAAGCCTTTTTCGGCATTCAACTTTTGTAAGTCGACAGCCTCGGCTTACTCATTCACAATATGGGAGGGCAGGTCGGCATTTCCAACTACTACTACCGCTGCTCTTCCATATTGTTTGGTTTTATTGCACAACTCTGAGTCATGCGTCTGTGCACAGAATAGAGCGCCCACGCTAAAAGACCCACAGAGACGATGCGCAGGGGCATCTGATACTGCACAAAGACGCTGGTCGCTGCAGCGCCGGCGACCCCAAACGTTGTGGCCATGAAAAAGCCGGCCGACGTGCAGCCCGCGCAGGCGCTTGATATGACGCCAAGAGTAGAGCCGGAGAAAAACGACGCTCCTATCCTTACCTTAGATGTCCTGAATATGTAGACGTTCATGCTCACCACGATTCCAAGCATAATGGCTGTTGCGGTGGAAAGCGCAAAGCCGGCCCACCCGCTTGGAGGCACTTCAAAGGCAAGCATCGGAGAAAAAAAGAGCAGCTGGTCAAAGTGCGCCATCAGTACCCAAAAGCCGGCCGCAACTGCAATGGCAAGAGCAATGTGCGCCTTGCTTGAAAACACGAGTGAAAGCGAGTTCATCTTTTACGGCTGGAACGACAGTGTCACCTGCCGCTTAAAACCGTTGCTTGGTGCGAAGAAGAAGAATTCAAATACCGTGCCTGCGTGTACTTGCCCGTGAAGAAAGCGCAAGCGCGACAGCAGGCGCCACAAAGAAAGGAATGCGCCCTCTGCGGCACGACTCTCCCAGCTGGAAGCGAAGTCAGCATCTGTGGCGAGTGCATGAAGTGCGCCGACTGCTGCGTCGGCCTTGAAAGTCTGCGCGACTAGCTACTCTACCATCTTTAGCGTGTCAGTTATCGTCACTATGCCGATTACGTTTCCTTTTTCGCTTACCAATATGCACTTTGCAAACCGCACGAGCGGCACTAGCGCCTTTGCCGGGGTTGATACGTCCACTATGGGCGGAGGCGACTCCATCACCTGGTAGACCTTGACGTCTTTCAGCTCGCCCTCGTCCTTTTCTACCATTATCTTGGCAAGGCCGTCCTCTGTCAGTATTCCGACCACCTTGGAGCCGTCAAGAACCGGTATCTGGCTGATAGAGTTCCGGCGCATCATGTCTATCGCCTCGTGGAGCTGCTCGTCCCTCTGGACGGATATCAGTTTTCGGCTGCATATGTCGCCGGCTTTCATAGACGTCCGGCCCTCAAGCGAGCCGAGGGCCTCGAATATCTTGCGGGCAGTTTCGTAGCTGGGCTTGCACCTTCCAGATTCAATCTGGTTTATCATCGAGGTGCTGACACCTGTGAGACCTGCCAGCTTTCTCTGGGTTATCCCAAGGCGCATCCTTGCCTGCTTTATGTACTCTAGGCGCGGTAGCAATCAACTTGACTTGGGCGTTTTCAACTTATATAGTCTTGCGGATTTTTGCGTAGTTTTATATTATGTGCGTGCGGATTTTTGCTGTTACGACTGTTTATGGGGAATGGTGGCAACGGCACAGAAAAGTGGGATTCGGTCAAGCGGTACAAGCTGACCAAGATGATAAACGAACTGTCGAGTATATCCGGCCACGGCACGGAACTCGTCACGGTGTACGTGCCACCGAGGCGCCCGATATTCGACGTCATTTCGCAGTTGCGTAACGAGGCAGGGACGGCTTCCAACATAAAGTCAGACCTGACAAGGAACCACGTGCAGGATGCCTTGAGCAGGACCATGGAACATCTAAAATTATTCAAAGAGACGCCGGAAAACGGCTTGGTGATATTCTGTGGCGCCATACCGACTGGCAAGGGCTTTGGTACGGAAAAGATCGAGTTGACATCTGTCATTCCGCCAAAGCCCGTGCAGATTAGCCTGTACAGGTGCGACGACCATTTCTGGACCGACCACCTCAAGGAGATGCTAAAGGACGAAAAGGTCATTGGCATCCTTGCAATCGACACGCAGGAGGCAGGCCTCGGAATACTGACCGGCGACAGGTGGGAGGCAATTGATTCATTGACTTCCGGCGTGGCTGGAAAGCACAGGCAGGGAGGACAGTCCGCCCGGAGGTTTGAGCGCCTGCGCGACAACGAGCTGAACGAATACTATCACCGCGTGGCAGACCACGCCAAGGCGGTCTTTATCGACCAGTTCAACGTCAAGGGCATAATCGTGGGCGGGCCTGGCCCCACCAAGGAGAACTTTTTGAAAGAAGAGTACCTGGACTACCGCCTGCAAAACAACGTGCTTGCGACACTTGACACCTCGTACTCTGGCGACGAGGGCGTACGCGAGATAATAGACAAGGCACAAAAGGATGGCATTCTGACGGAGTTCCGGGTCATGGAGGAAAAGCAGCTCGTCAAGAAATTCATGGGAGAGGTCCATTCGAGCAAGGGCCTCGGAATCTATGGCATTTTCGACGTCGTAAAAGCGCTGCAGGGCAACATGGCGGACCTTGTGCTTGTCACAAGCGAGATATCGTACATGAAACTCGACTTCAAGTGCAGGTCGTGCAAAAACGTGCAGGAAAAGATAATCGACCGCGCGGCGCTCACCGCGACAAAACAGGACGTCCTGTCAAAGCCGTGTCCCGTCTGTGGCGCGTCGGATTTTGAGGTCGTCGAAAAGGACATCGTTGACTATTTGCAGGAACTTGCGACAATGACCGGAACTAGGCTTGAGGTGATTTCAGGCCAGACAGAAGAAGGCGCGCAGCTGGGATCGCTTGGCAAGATAGGCGCGGTCCTGCGCTACAGGATCATGCAGTAGGACTGCAAGAGCAGCTGGCAGTTTCTTTAAAGCAGCCAGAGCACACAAAGAACGTATCGCAGCCGAGAGGCGAGCAGGCTTCAAAAGACTTGATCTCTCTGCCGCAGGCGCACTCGTCCACGATAGGAC
>DASUXB010000204.1:0-7506 GCA_036378195.1 Nitrososphaera sp. | reverse complement strand
GTACTTGAACTTCTTTTTCCAGTGTGCGCTGTAGTAGTACCCGTCGTTGCCGTCATCGTGGAACTTCTCCTTGTACTTGAAATGCTTCGGGCCATAGTATTTGTCATCGTCGCTGTTGTAGTGCCTCTTGTACTTGCTGTCATAGTCGTTGCCGTTGTCGTCGTTGCTGTAGTTCTTCTTGTGCCCGTGGTCGCCATTATCGTCGTCTTTATTCCAGTGCTTCTTCCCGTGGTCGTCATCGCTGCTGTAATCGTCGTTGCTGTTGTTCTTCCAATGCTTCTTGTCTTCAGAGTCGCTATCGTCACTGCTGCCTCCATTGCCGCCGTTACCTCCATCTCCACCGTTGCCTATTAGGAGCCCTGCGTCACCGCCATTTCCTCCATCGCCTCCGTTGCCGCCATTTCCTCCATTGCCACCATCTCCGGAACCATGGCTGTCGCCGCCGTCCCCTCCATCGCCACCGTTACCTCCGTTTCCACCGTCGCCGCCATTACCGACAACATTGCCGAGAATCTCGTTTACTAATCCGCCATTTCCTCCATCGCCTCCGTTGCCGCCATTTCCACCGTTCCCGCCGTTTCCGGCAGCAAACGCGTTGGCAGGTGCGCCAAAGGCGTATGATGCTATTGCGGCACCCAGTATCAGCATCGATAAGAATGCCGTTTTGTTTTTGTTGATGTTGTTGTTATTCGACATCTCGCGTTAGCATATCGCCAATGTTTTAAAGCATTGAGAAGTCGAAACTTATAATGTGATTATAACCATTAATCCTAGAGAGAAACTTTAGGCCATTGTGCAAAATCTGTTGTATATACGAGTGCCAGCGTGTCTGGCTTGAGCGAGGGCGGCATATTGCGCCGCTGTCTATATTCAACCGGCAAATGCGTTGTCGAGCCTAAAAAATGTCTGTCTGGAACCCTTTTGGCGCGGCTCAAGGTTGCAAGAAAAAAACGAGCGGCGCTCTGACGGACGTGAAGCATCGCGGGCGTACAGAAAGAAAAAGGGAGTCAGTTAGCTGGTTAAACTCGCTCCATCCTGTCCGTCTTGGCCGTCCTCTCCATCCTGTCCATCTTGGCCGTTCACCGCGGCCTGCTCATTGCTAGGAATGGGAAGGCCAAAGTCGTTGCACTTGAACAGGCTGTCGTTTACTTGGTAGTATATGGTGCCGTTGTACACCTTGTCGCATGTCAGCTCGGTTCCGTTCGAATCAAAATATGAAAGCGCAGTCCCGTTCCATGTGTGTTCAGGGTCGTGCCTGTCAAAGAATTTTAGTTTTTCAGGAGCAACATCAGATGCGGTCTTGTTCCCGCCAGAACCGCCGATGCCTTTCTTGCCACCCTCGCCGCCCTGGCCTCCCTCGGCAAGTGCCGGAGCCGATGCGACAAAGACGAACGATGATGCTAGTGCGGCACCAACTATCAAAAATGACAGCAGCAATGCCGCCTTGTTTTGTGTTATTTTTTTAGACATCGTGCAAGAAGGATGCCGTAATTTAAAAGCCTTGAGAAAACAGGTCTAATAATAATTTCATGTAACTTTGACATCTGGAGAAAAAGGAGTATTTTTTGATTGAATTCAAGGCGCAAAGGCAGGATCATCAAAGATGAAGGGCCTATCCGCGTGATGTCGGATGTGTCTAACTGGACAGGCCCTTCATTCCTTCTTGCGACGACGACTGCGTATCTGCGCATACTGGGTATGTACAGTAACGATCTGTGTATGCCTACTGCATAAATAAATGGCTAAACAATGTTAATGGAGAAATGTCATATTCTGTCTTTCTTCCCCCTGCACCCCATAGGATAGTAACCGACTCGCATTATGCAACGAATTAAAGTATAGCGACTAACCTAGATTTTCAACCTAAGGATTTCCCTTTCCATAGTTAATCAAGTCCTTAAAACCATAGGGTTGAGACTGTTGAATGATGTCAAGTCTAACGAAGAACAAGATGGCGTTAACCGCCGCGCTCTTGGCTTTGGGCTTTGCAGTCGCAACATCGGCACTCGTAATGCCGACTGCTGCCTTTGCCAGCTCGAGCTACGACGACAACAACAACTGTGACGACAACAATGATGACTACTATTCGTCAAGCTACAGCCACGACGACAACAATTGCTCCTGCGACAACGGTGACGATGACCATGATAGCGACTACTACTCGACCAGCTATGGCAGTGACGACAAGAGTGATGACAACGGGGACAGCTGCTCCTGCGACAACGGTGACTCTGGTCACGATGACTACTACTGGTCAAGCTACAGCCACGACGACAGCTGCGACGATGACAACGGTGACGACAGCAGCGACTACTAGAACAGCAGCATAGAGAGCATGAACTTTGAGGTGCGATGGTTCTGAATCATCGTGCCTCTTCTATCTTTTTTCTGGGGCACCGCATCAGGTGTGATTGACTGTTATTCAAAAGCCGTTTTGCAGGAAGGGGCGCCGTAAAAAAAAGAAATCCTAGCTGGGCGCAAAATCCCGAATCAGATTCAAGCGTCTTGCGCAAGAATTCAATAATATAATGACACAGCCATATTAGACGAAGACGATGACTGTACCGGGACCACCGTCGCCATCGTTCTTCTTCTTTATCTTGGCGATGTTCCTTGTTCTGACAATATCTGTCACGACCGGTGCCCACCCTGTTTTTGGCCAAGTTGCATCCAATGCTACTGCTGCTTCAACAGCGACAGGCCCGACGCCGGAGCAGCTCCAGGAATGTAAAGTGTTAGGGATAGAGCCGCAGAAATGCTCAGAGATAAAGATACTCAGGACGCGTCAAATATGCATAGGCCCATGTCTGCCCTCCTCTTCCGCAGGAGTTGACGAGAGCGGGCGTTTCTCCCAGCTTTTCCCGATATTTGCAGGAATCGCCGCGTGCGCAGGCGCAGTCATTTTCGTAAAGAAGATAAGCAACAGCAACAAGTAGGGCAGGCCATGAAACGACAAGGTGCGCGGCGGGGCGCGATTGCACGATGATTTGCAGGATGCACACGAAATGATGCCGGAGCATGACTCGCTAGCGAGCCATTTTTAATAGTACGTCCTGCCCAACCACGATGCCATGTAGATGGACAGGACGAAAGATGGTTTCTATGACGAGGTTTTTGTCAAGTCGTCTTTCGCCTGATGACTACGCACCTAATAGATGGAGAACCTGTCCAATAAAAAATACTTCAAAGATGTAATGGGGGCGTTTTTTATGCAGTATTTGCATGTAAACAAGGTCTTGGCAATAGCGCCTGCAAAAAGCGTCCGGAAATAAAAAGGAAAAAAGGGAGAGAAGCTCATTGTAAGAGCTTCCGTCTACGTTTCTACATGGTTTCGTTGTACCCTACTGCATCAACCGTTGTCTTCTTCTTCGTTTCCGCCGCTACTGCTGCTTCCTCCGCCCATCTCAATTCCAGAGCTTTCCATGAACGAGTTGCCCACGGGTATTCCTGGAGAGGCGTAGAGCACGCTTCCGTCGCCTGGATCAACGATTATGTGATAGAGGTTGTGGTTGGCAACATCCACCACTGTAACCGTGTACGCTAGGTAGCCCTGAACCACGTCCAGCTGGGTGTCAAGCGCTGTGCCGTTGGTGACTTGGGTGAGTGCTATCTGCGTGGCGTTGGCCTCTGGCACTGCCAGTATGTCTGGATTAATGTCGCCTGCTGTCTGGTTGGCATTGACTTTGATTGTTCCCGTTATCGTAGTGGCTTCCGGGCCGGCTGCGGTAGCGTTGTCTGATGGAGCGGTTGCTGTGCCGTTTTCGGATGGAGTAGTTGCTGTACTGTTGTCTGCTTGGTCAGTTGCTGTGCCGTTGTCTGATGGAGCGGTCATGGTACTGTTGTCAGATGGAGTAGTTGCTGTACTGTTGTCTGCTTGGTCAGTCAGGGTGTTGTCCCCGTTTTCGTCCTCGCCGGGTGTAGTCTGTGCGAAAGCAACGAATGGCACTACTGCCATCGATGCGACCGCCATGACTGCAATCAGCAGGACAGGAACTAGCAACTGCTTTCCTGTTAGACTTGTCATCGTTGAATTGCGACAGCCATGATTCTTAAGACTTGAGGAGAAGAAACAGAGGATCAAATTATTTGTAATATTCATATGAAAAATGTCAAGAAATTATTTTTGCCCGGTAGGGGATATATTGTTCTGATTCTTTCAGGTTTTTTGCAAATCCCAGGCTTTTCTTTTGATGCCGCGAGGCAGACTTTTTTGCCAAGGCTTTTGCGCAGGCTTTTAATCCTGATTTTGCCGCTTTGCTCGGGCGCAAGAGAAAAGCTTGCGAGATGCTTATCTATTGATGCAGCTTGTCGCAGCCTGCTTTGCAGGCGATATATTTGCGCTCTCCGCGTCGATTTGCATAGCTTCTTCTCCTAACGAGGTGCAGAGAGATTTTACCAGCATTTGACAAAAAATAGTAGCTGGATCAGCTACGCCTGCGCCTTTCGTCTTCGGTCCTTTGCCTTGCTTCCCTAGACAATGACGATGACGCCTGCCCGAACGTCTCGACAAATCCTGCAGCTATTCTAGCCATCTCTCTCGCGTTGTCTCTTGCGTGGTTCATAGTAGTCCTTGCGGCTTCAATGTTTGCAAACATCATGTTATTCGCCATCCTCGTGGTGGCCAAAGTGACGTCTGCAAAGCTGCCTGCCATCCTCGTGTACAGGTCTGCCATCGCCTGGGGCGACGCCGGCATACCCCACCACCATGACGACTGACGCACGTTCTGCATCCAGTTTGACTGGATGGAACTGATCGCCTGCCTCTGGGAATCGAGGTAGCTTTCGGCAATATCCCTCGTCGCGTCTATCGATTGATTCTGGTAATCGTTCACAACTTGGTTGTATCTTGGAATCTCTTTCCTTGCCTCGTCAATAGCCTCACGGATATTCTGCTTGGTCTCGTCGATGGACCGGGCCACTGCCTCTTGCTGCTCTTGCAGTTCCTGCTGCTGCGGGCTATTACTACCGCCGCCGCTCCTGCTGCTCTCTGCGGCAGTTCCCCCTCCTCTTTTTTCTGGCTCTTCTTTTTCATCTTTTCTAGAAGCCATATCTCTTTTCATGAAATGAACCGCATCATGAAACAAAAGGGTTTTGAAATGACAAGGTTTTAGCAAGAGTGGCGCTGACCCTCTTGCATGGGCAACAGTAGCATCAGCCTGTCTGTTACTCCTTCGCTGAGGGACGCGCTTTTGGACCTGTATTTCCGGGAAACCTGCGACCAGCAGGGCTGGGCGTACGTTGCTGCGCCCAAGGACATCTCGTTCAGAGAAAAAAACACCCTTGCCTTCAGCAAGGGTCAGCGCAAGGTCCAGATCAAGGTGCACGAGCAGCTGGTGCAGGAGATAGAAAAGACGGCACCTGTCTTTGACTACCTTGCGTGCAAGGTCGGCAAGCAAGAGGGCATGGTGGTCGCAAGCCCGCTTGCGCTTTGCTGGGTAAAGACTAGGGGCGGCAAGGAGTTTACGGACGGCCAGCTCGACGCAATGGGCAGGATAAAGCTGCCAGTTGCAGTGTTTCGCGTCCGAGACGTGCTTGTGCCGCCGACCAAGATAGAGACGAAATGGGAAGCAAAGAGCGGCAAGGAATGGCTCGACGAGATCGACGACAGGCGGGAGGAGGCCGAGTCCGACGATGACTATCTCTAGCAAGCCTTAATATGACAACAATCATCCACGCCAAGTAGTATATGCAAGGAATCCAGAAAGCAAAATGCGCTTCATGCGGAATCATGTTCATGTCTGAAAACAACGCCAAGACGTGTCCAGAGTGCTCCAGCCACGGCATGGGCGGCGGTAGCCACGATCACGGCAGCATGGGCGGATGCGGCTGCGGCGGCCACCACCACTAGTTTTTTCCCTGCGCCGCCACTACCGCCGCAAAAGAGTCTAGGAACCCCTGCGCGTACAGGTTAGCGTGTCTCTCGGTGCCCCGGTGGGGCCCTCCCTGCGACCTGAGGTGATGGTAGAATTCGTGCAAGATAACGAACGGGTTGTAAAATATGTCCGAGTTCATAGCATAGATCTTTCTCTCTTTCGGGACGTATACCGCGTACACGGTCCTCCTCTTTCCCTTGATGGTCCCGACTGCGATCTCGGGAGGCTTGACCCTGTAGAATTCGCCCAGTAGTTTCAGGGCCTCCTCGGTCCTCTTGTTCAGGATCATGTACACTATCCTTGCCTGCATCATCCTGTCGGGTCCTGCCGCCGGCATATGGCTTCTGTATAGAAAAGGGCGACTGAAAAGGTTAATTCCCGCAAAGTCCAACCGGAATCGTGGGAGCAGCAGACCTATCGCAGTTCGAAGGCAAGCAGTGCATCAACCTAGAGACCTACAGGAAAACCGGCCAGCCGGTGGCGACCCCTGTGTGGTTCACTATAGACGGCAACAGGCTGTTTGTCGTGACAAAGAGCGATACAGGCAAGGTCAAGCGCCTGCGCAACAACGAGGCGGTCAGGGTGATGCCGTGTGGGATGCGCGGCGAGCCAAAGGGCGAGTGGGTGGGCGCAAAGGCGCGTTTTGCAACGCCGGAAGAAACAGAGACGGCGCTAAAGCAGAGGAGCAAGAAGTACGGCTTTAAGGCCAAGATAGCAGGGTTTTTCTCGTCCGGCAGGGGCGAGCTCGTTGCGATATCGATAGCGCCAGAAGGAGCATAATTGATGATAAGGGTGGACATTTCGCGCCTGTGCGCAGATCTAAAGCCGGCAATCCTCGGCGCGCTTTCGGCCGACGACGGCGATGTTGTAATCGTTCACGAGGACGACATAGGGAAGGTCAAGCAGGTTTTGGAGAAAAAGCTGCCGGAAGACTATGTGGTTGCCGAGAACACGGAGGACCCCAAAGAGCTTGCGGTCCTGAAAAAGGGCGACCTTGAGCAGCTCAGCCTCTACTTTTGCAGTTTTTGCGCGATGGTCTTTGGGTCAGAGACAGAGCGCAACCTGCACCAGCGGGTCCACTATTTTGGGTTCGGCTGATGACGTATAGCAGACCTATAACACGATTTACAGAAATTCGATGTTATCATAAATTTTAATTACTGATCTTTATAAGAGAACTAGAAAATTATAACTTCTATACAAACAGAAGATTTTAATACTAAAAATTCCATATTACTGATGATGACAAAAGTCGTGCCGACAACCATTGCTTGACGATGGCGCTTGGCGGCACATGAAAAGAAAAAAAACAAAACTGCATCGGAAGGTACAAAAACCGCGACTTTGACGGCATGGGCTGTAACAAAGGTCGTTGATGCAGGATCGCCAAGCGCCTCATCATCCCTCTTTCAGTTCTATCTCTTTCACGCCAACGTCCATGACCATATAGAATTTCCCGGCTGCCTCGATGATGTCGCCTGCCGCTATCGTTGCGTGCGGCCTCTTTTCCTTCAGCGGGTGGCCAAACGGTTTTTCGCTCTCCCGGAAGCGCAGCCAAATCCTGCCGGTGGTAATGATGTTTTTCAGCTCGTGCTCCCACACGAGGTCGTAGATGGTCGAAAGAGCCTGCCGA
>DASUXB010000203.1:0-7281 GCA_036378195.1 Nitrososphaera sp. | reverse complement strand
TAAGCCAGAACCATAAAGCTCCTCTGCCTACCCAAATCCGTTATAACGTATAAAAGTAGGCGGGCAAGAGGATTGCATTGCGCGGACGTGGCAGAGTGGTCTCTCTACGCGAGACACAGTAATGCGTCGGCCTTGAGTCGGTTATGGCCGGACAGAAAGCCGATTCGCCTTCGGGCGATCAGGAGTTCAAATCTCCTCGTCCGCGCCTACACTTCTTCTTCGGCTTTCCTTGCTGACTCGCGGTGCTCCCTGCCCTTTACCTTCTGCGTGTGCTCGGCCTTTATCTGCCTGTCAAGCTTTTCTATCAGCTCTTTTGCCGCGCTTATTGGGTCATAGCCCACCGCCTTCGCGTTTATCACGCCCCTTGCAGTCATCAGCCGGCACCTGACAGAGTATTTCCGGGTCTTGTGCTTGTCCGCGTACACTATTACAGACTGGATGTCGCCCAGCTTGCCCTGGATTTTTTTCACGAATTTTGCAATTTGCTCTTCTATCTCGCGCCTGTCCCGGTCGTCTTCAAGGTGCGCCATGTGTATTGCCGGCCCGTCCTTTTTGGGAGGCAGTATCAGCTCCAGCGCGTCCTTTGGCGTCACTATTCCCATCGGCCTGCCGTCGCCCACCACCACTATCTCCTCGTTGCGCCTGAAATGCTCCGACAGGTCGTTCATCTTTGTCCCCCGCTCGACGGACACCGCCCTTCGCATGATGTCTTTTACCTTCACGTCGCCCTGCACCTTGGACTTGTCCCCCGAGATGCCGGCGGACCGGCTCGTGCGCTCCTTGGGGTTTGTCGCCGTTATGGACGCGGCATCGAGTATGTTTATGACCCCGCAGAGGACGCCCTTTTTGCTTATCACGGGCAATCGGGAGATATTGTAGCGGCGCATCTTTGACATGGCGTCCGCAAGTTGGGTCCCCTCTTCAATTACAATGGCGCCGGACATCACCTCGTCGACGATGGCGTGGCCAAAGTCGGCAGTCTGGGCGATGTCCGTCTCGCTGACGATTCCGGCGAGCCTGCCGTTGCTTTCAACGACGGGAAGCGCCCTGTTGCCGCTTCCAAGAACCAGCCTTGCGGCCTTTTCGACGTCGTCGTCAAGGCTAAGAGCCTGCGTGTTGACCGCGTGGCCCTTTATTTTCGAGGCCGGCTGGGCGCTTGAGGAAAGGAGGTGCTTGGCAAAAACCATGCCAGCATACCTGCCTCCGTCGTCTATTAGCGGCAGCTGGTTCACCGACCTGTCTATCATGACGGAAAACGCCTTGGCTACGGTATCTTCCGAGGCGACGCTTGCGACGTCTGCAACCATGATGTCGGATACTTTCATAGGGTAAAGACGAGGGATTACATTTTAAGCCTTCTCCACCCAACCCCTTTGCGATGGAGCGGGACCGTAAGCTGACGCTTGTGGCGGCGGTGGCAATCATCATCGCGTCCGTGGCGACGATATTTTTCACGCCCTCTTCGACTACGATACCAATCCCCGAGCCGTCATCGGGCAAAAACAGCACTGGCATTAGCTCCGGCATAAAGGTGGTGGCAGAGAATCTAGACGTTCCTTGGGCTATCGATGTGGCGCAGGACGGCCGGCTGTTCTTCACCGAAAGGACAGGAGCGATACGGGTCGTGGCTGCAAACGGCACGCTCCTTTCGGACCCTGCGGCGTACATCAACGTGGCGCAGCAGGGCGAGGCAGGACTTCTTGGCCTTGCGCTCCACCCCAATTTTGCTCAGAACCACCTGCTCTACATCTACCAGACGTACACCAACGGCACGGCAGTCTTTAACAAGGTCATGATGCTGACAGAGAAGGACAACAAGATCGTTGACTCCAAGGTCGTGCTTGACAAGATACCGGCCTCTGACAGGAACGACGGCGGCAGGATAAGGTTCGGGCCGGACGGCAAATTATACATTGCAACAGGCGACGTCAAGCAGCCACAGCTTGCGCAGAACGCCGGCTCGCTTGCAGGCAAGATACTGCGCATAAACCCGGACGGCTCGATACCGGAGGACAATCCGTTCTCCGGCTCGCCCGTCTACTCGTACGGCCACAGAAACGTGCAAGGGCTTGCCTGGGACGCGAAAGGCAACATGTACGCGGCAGAGCATGGCGAATCTGGCAATGATGAAATCAACCTGATAAAGCCGGGTGAAAACTATGGCTGGCCGGTCGAGGAATGCGACGCCAAGAGGTTTGAAAAGCCGGTCGCGTGTTTCAACCCTGCCATTGCGCCGTCAGGCATGGCGATTGCACACTCGGACAAGCTGGGCTACAAGGGCGACCTGCTCGTCGCGTCGCTCAAGGCGATGCAGCTGCGCAAGGTCGACCTTTCAAACAACACGACCACGAACATCCTGACAAGCTACGGCAGGATACGCGACGTGGTAGAGGCTCCCGACGGCACGCTGTACGTGCTGACTTCAAACCGCGACGGAAGGGCGATACCCAACCCCGGCGACGACAAGATACTGCACATACAGGAACCTTGAGGGCGGGATTCACACACACCTTTGATGGCGTTAGCAGATTCTTTTCTAGAATTTTTTGCCTTGGTTCTTAAAATAACAGGCTAGGCATAATATTATCCACATATACGGCATCATCATCAACAAAAACCCCACGCGGCAAGACAGAGAGGGCGCTTGCAACCTTTACCCTAGTGAGCGCTGGTTTTACGCTGTTGGGCGGCTTTACCAACGCCTACGGCTGGCTTGGGACTTTGATGAAAACTCAGGATGCAAGGGAGCAGGATCTGCAGCCGCAAATAGAGTACGCCAAGAGTGCGTTATGGACGTGCTCCGACATGGCAAATACAGAAAAAGCAGTGGCCTACAGGAACCTCGAAAAGGCGGCCAAGATGCTGCAGCTTCTCCATGACTATGACGGTGCCAGAAGGATATTTGAGAACTATACCTCGGTGATTGTCAATTGCAGGGTCAGCTCCTATTACGATTCGCCCAGCGCAGGAAACGAGACTTTGAATCCTCCGCTTTTTACAGGCAACCCGGATATTTTCGGTCCGCCCTCTGATGGAGGAAGCCGATCGGAAGGAGCCTCTTCTTCTCTTATGTTCTTGATACCCCTTGCCGCAACTGCAGTTTTTGGAGTCCTCTGGTATACGACCCGCAAAAAATGAGGCATGAAAAAATAGGCTTTTGCCATGACGTGAATGCCAGCAGGGTATACGTGTTGGTAGTGCAACAGTGCTTGCCGATAAAAAGCGTGTAAAGGAAATGGGTGGTGGTGTATGGAGTATCTATTGCGTACGTTATGCCGTGTACCCTTTCTTTTAGCTGGCGCCAGCTGGCTCTACCTTGAGCTTGCCAACCATCGACGGGTGGAGCATACAGAAGTACGAATAGTCGCCCGGCGCAGTCGGCTTGAATTCCTGCGTCTTGTTTGGCAGTATGACGTCAGGACCTCCATCTGCCTTGACCCCGAACTTGCCGTCAGGCGTGCCCGAACCTGATGTTACGGTATGCCCGCTAGAGTCCTTGTTTGTCCACGTCACCGTGTCGCCTACGTGGACATCGGAGGGACTCGGAGAAAATGCGTGGTCGCCCTTGTCTTCCGCTCCCGACACAATGTCGATATTTACGTTGGCAGCAAAGGCTGCCTGACTCGTCGTTGTAAAAGCCAGCACGGCTGCTGCCAGGATGGCGGCAGTGCCTGCGGCTGCAAAGGTTGTCTTCCTGTTCATTAGCGCTGTGCAACTTTTGGAGGAATTAAAAAGGTTTCGTGAGAAATATAGAATATTAATATAAGAAATTTCAGGAATAACATATAACAAAGAACTTTCTTTCATGCATTATTTTAGGCAGATGTCGATTCTTGTTGCAGCATAGGGCGGTGACAAGATTTTAAGTGTGGCCAAGCTGCAGGCTAACTGCCTTGGGCGAGCAGAAAAAGAAATTCTACGAGATGGGCCGCGAGGAGCGGCTTGCGTTCCTTAGCGAGTCGGCAGGGCTGACGGGCGAGGAAACGGCGTCATTTGGCCAGCCCCTTGCGTTTGACGGGGCAAACAGGATGGTCGAAAACGCGGTCGGCATAATGTCGATCCCACTCGGCATAGCGACCGGCTTTGTGATAAACGGCGTCGAGCGCCTCGTGCCAATGGCGATAGAAGAGCCGTCCGTGATAGCGGCTGCTAGCAAGGCGGCCAAGATTGCCAAGGCGAAGGGCGGCTTTTTCGCGGAGGCAGGCGAGTCGCTCATGATAGGGCAGGTGCAGGTGGTTGCGCTGCGCAAAAAAGAGATAGACGTGGCAAAGCGAAAAGTGCTTGCGCGCAAAAAAGAGCTGCTGGCGATTGCAAATTCAAAGAGCAGGGCAGTCTCGGCAGTCGGCCTGCAGGCGCGCGTGGTAAAAGACTCTAGCAGGAACAGGATGGGCAGCATGCTCGTTGTTGAATTAATAGTAGATGCCAAAGACGCGATGGGCGCAAACGCAGTGAACACGATGTGCGAGGCGATAGCGCCAAGGGTCGCCGAGATAACTGGAGGCGACGTTGTTCTAAAGATCCTGTCAAACTATGCGACAAAAAGGATGGTCCGGTGCAGGGCGGTGTTTGGCAGGGACGAGCTTGGAGGCAAAGAAACGGTCGAGCGGATGCTGTACGCGTACGCCCTCGCGCATTCCGATGTCTACCGCGCAGTCACGCACAACAAGGGCGTCATGAACGGGGTCGATGCGGTGGCGCTTGCGACGGGGCAGGACTTTCGAGCTATAGAGGCCGGCGCCCATGCATGGGCGGCGCGTGACGGCACGTACCGCTCGCTCACGAGGTGGTGGCGCACAAAGGGCGGAGACCTTGCAGGAGAGATAGAGCTCCCGCTGGCAGTTGGGGTCGTAGGCGGAGTCGCAAACGTGCATCCCACCGCAAAACTTGCACTAAAGGTGCTCGGGGTAAACAATGCAAAAGAGCTTGCGATGGCAATAGCCGCCGCCGGCCTTGCCCAGAACCTTGCTGCGATGCGCGCCCTTGCGTCTGAGGGCATACAGAAGGGCCACATGCGCCTGCACGCAAGAAACGTCGCGGTGATGGCCGGCGCCAGCGGCGCCGAAGTCGACGCGGTTGCAAAGAAAATAGCGGACGAAGGGCAGGTCAGCGTGGAAAAGGCGAAAGAAGCGCTTGCGAGCCTGCGCAAAGGCTAGCTGCCATAAATTTTTCAAGATAATTGGCAAGTTTTGAAAGACCTAGTGGCATCCACTACAAGATATATATGCGATAGCGCGATTTGTGAACCTGCACATATGCCCACTGTCAAATTTGCGGTCCCAAAAGGAAGCATTGAGGAAGTCACTTTCAAGCTTCTGGAGCAGGCCTACCAGAGCGTGAGCGGCAGGGGCCGGACGTACAGGGTGAGGCTCTCCGACCCGGAGATAGAGGCCAAGATCCTGAGGCCGCAAGAGATCCCCACCTATGTCCAGGAAGGGTTCTACGACGTGGGCATAACCGGCAGGGACTGGATAAAGGAGGCCAAGGCAGACGTCGAGGTACTCCTTGATCTGGAGATAGGCAAGGTCAAGCAGGTTATTGCGGTCCCAAGCAGCTTTCCGTACGGAAGCCTGGATGAGATGGTGGCCGATTTTGCCAAAAAGAACAAGACGTTGCGCTTTTCGTCCGAGTACCTGACTACTACTTCGGCGTACATCAAGTCGACCAAGGCGTACAAAAAGGCGTACGGCGACTCTGACCCCATGATAGTGACGCCGTGGCTGCGCGTGGGCGACAACAAAAAGGTCGAGATATTCCTTTCCTTTGGCGCGACTGAGGCCAAGCCGCCAGAAGATGTCGACGCGATTTTCGACATCACGGAAACAGGAACGACACTGGTGCAGAACAACCTAAAGATAATCGACACCGTCGCCACTTCGACGGCGGTTCTTGTCGCAAACAAGAAAGCGCTAAAGGACGAGAAAAAGCGCGAAAAAATCGCCGACATGGTAGTGCTTTTAAAGGGCGTCGTCGACGGCCGCAAGAAATTGCACATCTTTGTCAACGTCAAGAAGGAGAACCTCGACAGGCTGTTGAAGTCATTGCCGGCGCTAAAGAGGCCGACAATAAGCCCGCTTTCCGAGGACGGCTGGTTCGGCGTCAACACGGTCATCGACAAGGAGGAGTTCATCAGGATAGTGCCAAAGATGAGGAGGCTGGCGCAGGGCCTGGTGGTCCTTGAGCCGAGGCAGATACTGCCGCTTGAAGAGGTAAACCTGGACGGATATTCGTAGCATGATAAAGGTCGTAAACGTCGCCGAGCCGGCGGCAGAGGCGGCAAAACTGCGCAAGTCTGCAGGCGCGGTCTCTGACGCGCTGATGGCGCAGGCGCGAGCGATAATGGACGACGTCCTGACGCATGGCGACCCCGCCGTTATCGATTACACTGTAAAATTTGACGGCGTAAAAATTGATTCTCTAAAAGTAACAAGACAGGAGATCAAGGATGCGTACGGCAAGGTGACAAAAGAACAGATTAAAGCATTAAAGCTAATGAAGGCGCGCCTTGAAAAAAGCGAGCTTGCAGTCCTTCGGAGGCTCAAAAACATCAAGGTAAGGTCGGAGGGCGTCT
This sequence comes from Nitrososphaera sp., assembly GCA_036378195.1. Classification (GTDB taxonomy): domain Archaea; phylum Thermoproteota; class Nitrososphaeria; order Nitrososphaerales; family Nitrososphaeraceae; genus Nitrososphaera. The sequence continues at coordinate 713 of DASUXB010000203.1, read as the reverse complement.
CCATAGACAGGGCAATACAGCCTGTGGCAAGCGTTGGCTGCTACATACCGGGTGGAAAGGCGAGGTATCCAAGCACGGTGGTGATGTGCGCAGTTCCGGCCAAAGTCGCAGGCGTGAAACGCATAGTGGCAGTGTCGCCCCCGACAGGCGACGGCTCTATTGACTCGCTGACGCTCGTGGCCGCAGACGTTTGCGGCGTCGATGAAATCTACAAGGCAGGAGGCGCGCAAGGGATTGCCGTGCTTGCGTACGGCACTCAATCAGTAAAGCCGGTGAGCAAAATAGTCGGCCCGGGAGGCATGTTCGTGACTGCGGCCAAGATAGCCGCGTCAAGCGTCGTGTCGACGGACATGGTCGCCGGCCCGACGGAGCTTTTGATATACGCCGACGCGACTGCGGACCCCAGACTGGTAGCGATGGACCTGATCTCGCAAGCGGAGCACAGCCCCGACACGGTGTGCGGCCTCGTCACTACTTCAGAGAAACTGGCAATGCAGGTGCAGGAGCAGGCCGGCGCGATTTCATCAAATATTGCAAGGTCAGAGATCGTGAAAAAGAGCCTGTCGGAGAATGGCTTTGCCGCAATCTGCAAGGATGAAAAGGCGTGCGCCGACTTTGCAAACGAGTTTGCGCCGGAGCACTTGGAAATAATAAGCAAAAAGGCAGACGCGTTTGCGAAAAGGATAGAGTCTGCAGGGCTTGTCCTTATCGGT
>DASUXB010000202.1:0-10214 GCA_036378195.1 Nitrososphaera sp. | reverse complement strand
ATGTGCAGCTTTGTATGTCATGGTAAAAGAAGAAGCCGATCTTAGCCAGAAACTGAACAGAGCCTCCGAGATAACACTAAGCGTCAAAGGAAGAAAATCAGGCAGGGATATATCTCGGCCGGTCTGGTTTGTGCATGAAGGCGACACTCTGTATTTGCTTCCAGTTCAAGGTTCTGACACCAACTGGTACAAGAACTTTCTGGCAGATTCAACGTTAAAGATTTCTGTAAGTAATAATCGTAGCGGCGGAGAAGAATTATCTGCAAGGGGCCAACCGATAACTGCCAGCAGCAAGGTTAACGATGTCGTAAGTAAATTCAAATCCAAATATGGCGAAGGAGATGTAAAAAAGTATTATCCAAAAACAGATGTAGCCGTTGAAATCCCGCTCTGACAGATCTCCCTATGAACCATCATCAAAGAGGATGGCGACTTGACAAACACGCTGGAAGCGAGAGAGCCGCGACGCTGTGTTACTGTGACTTGAGGGATGCCATATCCAATAGAGAGAAGCGTATACTTCTAGATTCATTCATTTTGCATTGTTTTTCTTATCGATAATTTCGTTGTTGATAAAATCCTCAAAGTCTGGATCGAACCAATTCCTTGGGTCTATGTCCTTGTTCCAGTATTCTCTTATTGCCCCCTGCGCAAAGGCGGTTCTCATCCATCGAAGCCAGCCGTTCCATTCGTTGTCGCTAAGCACCTTTCTCTGGCGCATGTGAAACGCGTGGGAGCACATGTACAAAATGGCGTACGAAAACACCACCTCTTCAGACTGGGTCGCCGTGCCCTCCTTTTCGACTACTCTGGCGAGGGTTGGCTTGTGAACAATAGTCTCAATTACTCCATGCAGCTTGTCATCAAGGTCGTTTAGGACTTTTGTCTCAAGGTCTATTCGGAGGTTGCGTATTCCCTTTCTAGAATAATAGAGGGTTATGAAAAAAGTGGCCATTATTCCGACCGCTTCTCCAATTCCAAAATATTCAGCTATGCCAAGTTCAGACATTGCTCATAAACAACAGAAGAAACTTTAAAAAGCATTTATTATTTCACAAATAACTCTCGGGCCGGTCAAAACGGCGTGTTCCATTAAAATAAAAACAGAAAAACTTTCCGGCATCTATACTTCACACGACGCTAGAGGCGATATGTACAGAACGTGATTTTTATGCCCGGTTTTCGTATGGAGCGACATGCCCAAGATAGTACGCATAACGGAGTCTATGTAAGAAAGAACTGTCAACGACGACTGAATCCGGCAAACAGATTGTAAATCTGTGGGCTAAAACTTGCCAGCACTTTTCGTAATTCATCGTTAGGGTTCCCATAAACATCAAATTTGCTTATTCTCGCAACCTTGGAAATCTTTGGAAGTATTGTTTGCGATGCAACACCAGCATTGTGAGCAAGTACCGCCTCAGAGTTTGCGTACGTTTCGTGTACAACACACTTTGTTTCATCATCTCTGTTCAGATAAAACTGGTAATCTATTGTATCTGGCTCGTTGGCTTGCACCACCCTGCTCATTTCCTGTACCAGTTTCTTGTACTCTTCTGTTCTTCCTTCTTCTATGGTAAATTCTGCTCTGAAATGAATCTGGCTGCTGCTCTTCATACCACTTCTCTTTCTCCTTGTGTCGATAAAAAGAGAATCTTTTTTCACTTGCCTTTGTACGCGCATTATCTACGTCATAACGTAGGGTAGGAAATATCGGAGCGAGTGCTTAAAGCTCGTAACGCAAGTCATAATAAAAAAATGAAGGGTGCTTGGCCATTTGCCCCCTCGTTGAGCATAGTGACGCAGCTATTACTTCTTGGCAACAGTAAAGTCTGCTGTCGCACTCTTGCCTTTGTCGTCGCTAACCTTTATCTGATGGTTGCCGTCTTTGGCGTCGTCTGGAATCTTTAGAGTAGCCATAAAGCTACCGTCGTCCTTTGTAGTTACTTTGGTTTTTGCCGGGAGTTCCTTGTTGTCGACGCTGACGCTCAAAGGGCTTTTGGGGCTAAAGTCAGTACCAATGACCTTAACGATACTCCCGGGAGCGCCTGAACTAGGTTGTAGTTTAATTGCAGGCTGCTTTTGTGCGGCTGCGGCGATACTGTCGCCAGATGATGATACCAGTCCACGAACTGCTATTGCGCTCAAAAGTGCGACAGTCACCATGGCTGCGAGCATTGCAGTTTGTCTTTTTTCAACTTTCATATTTTTGCTCAATTTAATCTAGTATTGAAAAGGATTAAAGAGTTTTGCAAAAATTATGCTTCAGATACTATAGCGTATATGAAATATAGAGAATAATTATTAATTGTATACCTATCTTGCAAAGATCTGCAAGATCTTACAGATTTGGAATCTCATAAAAATTATCTCTTTTTGCCGTAATTGAAAGAAAGGAATCTTGATTATTTATTACTCGGTTAAATGGCATTTTTATCGACAAGAAGCAAGAATGCTTTTCTCTTTTTGTATCTAGGTTTGTTCTATCTTTTCACGCCCTAAAATCACACTGCCAACTCTGCTGCTTTCTTAGCCGCTATGCCTCATTGATTGGCACTTGCGGCAAACCTCGCTGCGCGGAGGTTCTTTCTCTGCGATGGAATATTCATGGCTCTTGTAATAGCGCAGGCATTTTGTACTGGCGTTTCCGACCGAGCTTGGGTTTGATGTTTCGCCCTCGCTAATGATTTTTGCAATATGGTATTCCGGGCTCTTGCCGCTGCGTGCCAAGATATAGACGCCTTCCTTTTCGTACGGCAACTTTTTCCCTTTCAATATTCGTATTCGCCTCGTTGTGCTCTATAAAAGCTCCGAGTGTTGAAGCATTTGGACGCAGAGTTTAGGATACTGACAAGTTTTCACTTGGAAAGACGTTTCCAAAGAACGCGCCGGTGCCTTTCACGTATATTATAATGAACAACGCCGCAAACACGCAGACGACTGTGGAGCCGTGGCTTGGAAACAGGGATTCTGCCGATGGATCTCCGTGGACAATGGTCACTTCCTTTACCGACACCGGCAATAATTGGGGCGTCGGGCCCGACTCGTGCAGCTCTGGAGTCGATCCTGCCGTCAGGCTTACCAGAAATCTGGTGCCTCCCTCTGCATAAGCAAAAAGCCCTTTCTGTCGGTGTACTTTAGAAACGAGGAGGGTACGGTCGCATATGAAAAACTGTCAGGGAAATCGACCCGCTTGACGATCAGGCCCGGGATATTGAATCCGTCTAAAGCTGCCGTTGCCTGTTTTACATGCGAGAATCTATTTGCCAGTCTCGCCTGTCTAGCTTAACAAATGTAAGATATTTTATAACTCTTCTTATCAAATGCGTCTTTTTTGCTCAGATAATCTTATATGCGTCCATAGGCATTAGTTTCCAATGTTGGAAAATCTGGCGTATCCAATAATCGGCTTCGTCTTTACTTACCTTGCGCTGGAGACCGCATGGCACTTTGCGGTATGCAGAATTCATGATCCAAAACTCCAGCCTTGCGTGTTCAAGGAAGTACAGATGTTAGTGGTAGCCCATAACAGAAGAAGCTAACGAGTAGTAAGGCAACTCTTTCTTCTTTCCCTTATTTTTCGTAAAGGCAAAGGCATCACATGCGCAGCGGCAACATTTTCTCTCGTTTCATTCCCAGTCCGTAAAAAGGGAATGGCTTTTGCCGCTGCTACTATTGCACCTTTAACTCTTGGAGCTCAAAAGGCGGTATGTTCATGGTCAGGTATTCTTCCATCCTGAACTTGATGTCTTCGGCGGTCAGGTCGCTCATGCTTGGCGAGCCTATGTCAAAAGCTATCCTGTCGCTCCCGGTATTGACATTTGTCACGACCAGATCCGCATATTGGTTTGCGATCTCGTTTATCCAGTAGTTGACCTGATCCTTGTTCACGTTTGAAACCTTCATCTCGACCTTTATGGGCTTGAACTTTGAAGCGCCTTCTTGGTAGCCCTTTCCCGACTCTACATTATAGTCTACGTTGGACATCTTTGTCCATAATCACCTGCTATTATACCCGCATTGCGATTAAAAAGAGTCTTGATTGCGCACGTAATTCGCGTGAATCGTTCCTGATTGCAGCATAAATTCAACTCCAATTATCGTTTATATCTCTATTTTGCTTAATTCTTGCGTGCTTATGAAGACAAGGTGTGGCCATTTTGCGACACGCTCATATGCAGACGCCCACGGCGGCTTGTGCAGGAAATGTCACGCCAATTTTGCGGCTCTTGTAGAGCTGGAAAAAAGATACGGCGAAGATGCCCTGGTTGAGTATTGGTACTCTGCGATACTCACCAACCTGCCGGAAAGCAAGGAGGAGATGAAGTGCTTTATCTCTCACCTGATTGACTTTTACCAGCAGAAGTTGATTGAAACGCCGTCAAAGCAGGGATATATCAAAAAGATGCTGTACATGCTCCGGTCTGTCTTGGAGCCGTCTGACATGGAAGAGCTGCGATGACTTCGGCGTTTACACTGGCATAAAGACCACGTGATTTCTGCGCAAGAGTTTTCGTCCATTAAAGCAAAGAGGCGTGTGTATGTATATGTGTGTGCTACCTGAGCGGATCTTGCCTGCTAAACTCTAGTATTATCCCGCGCTTGTCATCGTGCTTTATGCTGCAGACCTCTTGCAACGTCATTGGGATGTGAGAGACATCAACTTGACACAACGGGCACGAGTCGATGATGCGTCTTGCGTTAAAGCATGTGCATGACCAATTGCAGTTGTCGCAAAGTTCAAGGATGATGCCCGGAAAGACCTCTCCGCTGATCCTTTCTTGAATGGTATTGATGTCTTCGTATGGTAGTACGAGACTCTCAGGCGATTCCGACGACATCTTTCTGTACAGACTTTTGCCCATCGCAAATATAATGCTACATAATCGACAAATCTTGTTTATGAAAGAGACTGAAACTGACACAACAATTTCTTTGCCAGTTTTTTCAAGATGATAGTAAAATAATCTGGCAATAAAAGATTGTGCCGTTTGCAATCAATAAAAAAGAGGAGAGGGAATAGGGTGGCCTGCAGATTTTGTGCAAAAGGCCGTTGTTTCTTGCTGCTGCAGGAATTATTGTCATAATCATCGTCTGCCTGCGTACTCTGCTACAAAAAATTAGCCCGGAGTTTCATCTCACCTTTTTGAACACTAGGACGACGCCTCCAATCAGGCCCGCTGCGAAAGGCAACGCTCCTGCAAGAAGCTCGGTTGGCTGGATAACTGAGGTGGGTTTCACAGAGACATCAAAGTCCGCCGTGAGCGGCTTGGCCATGTGCTCTGGTTTTCCGTCGTCCATCCGCATCAACAGGTTTACCACGTAGTTGGTATTGTTCTGAAATGTGTAGGGCACCGTGATGTCGCTAACCTCTTGGAGCTTGTACGGCATCTGTTCTACGACTTTGCCCGAGTCTTTTTCCGTTATCTGTAACGCCATGTTTACGTTGTTTACGACGGCGTTGTCCTGCAGGACTGAGAGGTGCAGCGTGGTGTTCTTGCCTGCCGAGGTGAACTGCGGGATTTGCTGAAATGAAACCTGGTAGTTATCGACTTGTTTTATGGTTCCAAGGAGGTGCGCCTGCGCCAAGTGTCCGGGCTGTTGCAGCAGCAAAGGCACTGCAACTAGCACCAGAACCACCAGTGCAAAGGCAGCATTCCCAACAATGTTTCGCAACTTTTTCATGCCTGTCACACTGCGAGATTTTGTTTTGCCCCTTTTACGCTGGAGTCATCGATACCGTCGGCGTCGGCGGGTGTTGTGCGGAAACGAGTATCTTTGGCAGGAAAATCAGCAGCGCGAATGCACCGAGGAACATCATGTGGGCACTTATTGCAAGAATGGCGACTAGCGGGCGCGGGTCTTCAAAGCCGTTGAGTACCACTTTTGACGGATCGCCGTCCTGGAGCCAATGGAATGACACGTCCAACGCCAACCCTGCTACGCCGATGAGTCCTATAATCCACATCTGCTTTATGTTGCGGCCTTGCTTCAGAACAGCCCATCTGCGGCCGCCCTGGTCGCTAGATCTTGCTGGCGCCGACTTTTCAAAGAAAAGCACGGGCAGTATCCCTAGCAGCGTGAATGCCGTAAGGAACGTAATATGGCCGGTCCACGAGAGAGTTGCAATGGCCGGCGCGGTTGTCAAGATTATCTGGTTCGTCGAAAAGTCTGCCCCGTCGAATATTATCGACAAAGGCGTGCCGTTGGCGAGCGTGTGAAAAGAGGCGTCCAGTGCCAACCCCGCCACTCCTATGATGGAGAGGATCCATAACCTTCTGATACTCCAACCCTTTCTGAGAAGGACAAGAGAATTAGAAGGCTGTGATGAAATTTTGTTGTTTGTTTTTTTCCCAATTTCTTTCATAGCGTCTAATCGTCAACCGATCGAGGATGATGATTCTTAAGGCGTGTGGAGCGCCACGCTATAGACAAGTCGTACGTGAAAGAATTGTACGCCACGACGCTAAGCAGCGCAGCGAAGCTAATACCATGACAGTCTTACACATTTCTGCGACTTGGGGCAAGGAGCAGACGCATACCTACCCTTATTGGCGCAATCTCCCTAATGGTCTTGCCTGATTTGAATAAAAACATGATGCAGGTCATCTCTGTAGGACTCTACGGTTATGTCTTCTGATGATGGAAATACCGCTATGATGATGCAGAATGACAGAATAGAATTTCAACCAATCCTCTTATTCATCAGAATTTTTACTCTAAACTAATCGCGAATTTTCGACCTTGATATTATATTTAAGCATAACCCCACGCGGCATTTAACAGTTAGTATTTACTAGAAAGTTATTCTCCACAGAATTATAAGTGCGAAACTCTATCCCTGACATCCGTGATCATAACAGCATCACAGCACCTCTTGTCAATAGACGAGAATATCCTGGCCGTTTGCCTTATGGACTCTAATTTCAGGGTTTTAGAAGCGGCATCAAAACAGGCTTTTGACAAGAAATTCAAGATTTCAGACAGGCTCAAGAAGAGCAGCGGCGACTATGCGGCAATGATATTTGCAACGGCACAGCTTTCTGAAGAAACCTTTGGGAAAGTAGAATGCGTAGTAGTTGATTATGACATGGCAAAAACGATGCTCCTCCCGATACAAGGGAGGGGCTATGTAGGAATGGTAGTAAATTCCTCTACCAGCACAGAATACATCACGCTCAAGGTGAGCGCGACCCTTGAACCAAACCCTGACATGGAAAGCTATGTCTAGCTGCACGTGTCGTTTTGGCCTAGACTATAGAGGGGGCGGGCGCACGCACGGCCGGGCCCGGCAATATACTATTGGCTTCCAAAGAACCGTGAGGCCACAAGCTTTTCAAACTCTTTGTCGCCCATGCTTTTTTTGGCCTCGATCATTGCCTGCGCGTCTTTTCCGACGACGTACCTCATCTGAGGAGAATCCGATCTTGCCGCCTGCGCTATCACCTCGGCAACTTGTTGGGCGGGAATCGCGTCCTGTACCATGTGCGCGGCTGCTGACTGCAAGCCGCTCATGAACCTGGCGTACGGAGAATCAGGTCTGGTGGCTCCCTGCGCAAACCTTAGGTTGTCAAAGAAATTCGTCTTTACCGCGCCGGGCTCGACAAGCACCACGTTTACCCCAAAAGGCTGCATTTCGTAGCGAATCGATTCCGTTATGCCTTCAAGTGCGAATTTTGTGCCATGGTAAATCGGGTCAAGCGGAATTGCAACCCTGCCGCCCATTGAGGTTATGTTCACTATGGTCCCACTTGCCTGCCTTCTCATCACGGGGATGACTGCCTTCATGACCCTCAGCGCGCCGAACAGGTTGGTCTCAAACTGGGCCTTTATCTCGTCCATCGACGTGTCTTCCAGCGCGCCGACAAGGGCAAACCCTGCGTTGTTCACCAAGACGTCAATCCTTTTGCGTTCCCTTAATATGCCGTCGATTGTGTTTCTGACCGACTGGTCGCTGTCAACGTCAAGCTCTGCCACCTGCAGCGGCAGGTTTTCCTTTTCCGCCCTGTCTGAAAGTGCTTTTCCTTTTGCTGGGTTTCTCATTGTCGCGTAGGTATGGAACCCGCTTTTCGCAAGCGCAAGAGACGTCTCAAAACCTATGCCTGAAGAGCTCCCGGTGACAACCGCCGTTCGCACAGTTTCTTCTCTTGACATGGCCGTACAGATGCAGCTGCATTTATTTCAAAACTGCTGCCGCCATATCGAAAGCTCATCCGTTGTGTATCCTGACGATGAAAATATTGGCCACGTTCATCCCAATGTCTTTGTATCCTTTTGCGTATCTGTCAAACTGCCATGCTGCTGCGCAAGATGCTACTGCATTCTGGCCGTCCTGGCAGCGACTATCTTTCTTGTCGTAGTACTTGCACCAGCCTGAAAACCGGCATTGCATGTATATATGCACGCGCAATGCGGCCAAATGGAAGAAAAGACTGTGCGCCATTTTTTCGCACTCGCTTTGCAATCATGACCATTTAGAGACCCTCTAGTGAAGCGTAGCAGTCAGTTGCGCGGCGAAAATCGAATTGCTATAAAGCAGGTGCATACACACGCGTTTTTTTATTATTTTAGCGAACACAAGGGGCAATCAAGCCGGCCTTCGTACCCCAGCTCGTAATTGAGCACTATTCCATGCTCGCGGCACTTGAAGAGGCAGAATCTTTTTCCGTCATGACATCCTAGATTGACGTGGCCAAACAAGAGCTGCAAGTTTATCCAATAATGGTTTTTGGTGATTTCCCGGCCCTGCGGCAGGCGGATTATCAACACAGAGTCCTGAACCTCTTTCTATAAATCCCTTATCGTAGGCGGTACCTTAACAAGGGCACAAGATTGAATGGTGTAATAATTCTCCATAAAGATTTTACATGAGCCCTAGCTCACGTTCGTCAATCACAGATGCTCTTTAGGGATGCAGTAGCTGTTGCACTTGCTTCTGTCCTTGCCCTTACCGTGTACGCCGGCCAGCAGGCTCGGGCAGAAAACTATAGCACCGCGTTTTCGGCAAACTTTCTTGACGGCCTGTTCGAGTACAAGGCTGACATTGACGCAGGCCAGTTCTTCCCAACCAAGGAGATCAAAGACGACATCGTTGGCAAGCTCAAGGCCAGCGACTACAAGATACCTGACATTGAGCGCGAATTCATCGGTTTCAAGATAGTTGCCTCCGACGTCAAGATATATGTCAAGCCTTCCAAGATGGACGGCTCCAACACGCGCCTTTCAGTCGACGTCGAGGGCAAAAACATAGCGGTCGAGAGCAAGTATTTCAACAAGAAATACGACAATCTGGACATAGACACCATCTACGGCGTCTACAACGCCAAGACGGACAAGGTCACCGTCCACGTGCCGTACGCCACCGCTTTTTCGCTAATGTTCAGGTAGTTTGGAGAATGACGAACGGACAACCGTCAGTGCATCTCTAGCCCGCACTTTTGGTAGTATTTCTGGTGGTATTCCTCTGCCTGCCAGAATGCCGACGCTGGCGAGACCTCTGTTACTATCTTTCTCTTGAACGCGCCAGAGTCCTGCAGCTTTTGCTTTATCGCTTCGGCAGCGGACTTTTGCTCGGGGCTGTGGTAAAACACGGCCGACCTGTACTGCGCACCTACGTCCCAGCCCTGCCTGTTCGGGGTAGTCGGGTCGTGGTTTGCCCAGAACACACTCAGGAGCTCCTCGTACGAGACCTGCGCAGGGTCGTACTCGACCTGCACTACCTCTGCATGGCCCGTCCTGTCGGTGCACACCTGCTCGTACGTCGGGCGCTCGACCTTGCCTCCCATGTAGCCCACAGCAGTCGATTTCACCTCCTTGACGCGGCCAAAGACGTCCTCGGAGCACCAAAAGCATCCCATGCCAAAAGTAGCCTTCACATCTTCTATTTAACAGGATGGAAAATTAAGCCTTTTTCCACATTGCGTCTAATTCAGGAAATCCTGCCCTCGTTTCTGAGCTCTGACAGGATGCGCATCAGCGTGTCATAGTCGACATCAATGCTGTTCAGTATCACAGAATGATCCGTAGATCCGTTCTTTTTTACAAACTTTTCAACAGCGGCCTTTTTCTTCTGGTACTTTCTGTCCTGCACTGCTATATCTGCAATTGTATGGGCAGTAATAAACTGCTTTCCAAAAAGGTTTAGAATGGTTTAGTACAACACAGAACGTGATGGCGCGACTTGCGGCTTTTGACATGGACGGCACGCTCCTTGA
>DASUXB010000201.1:0-7830 GCA_036378195.1 Nitrososphaera sp. | reverse complement strand
TGCAAGGAAACATTATCGTCGACACCGAGCCGTTCTTTCTGACGCGCAGGATAAAGGACGAGGCCGAGATGAAGGTGATAGCAAGGGCATCGCGCATACTCGACAAACTGTACGAGGTCTGCGCAGACGAGATAAAGGCAGCCATGACAGAACGCGACCTGCAAGCAAAGCTCGTCTACGAGGGGCTAAGGATGGGAGCAAACCCGCCTTCGTACCAGTCGACTCTGAACCCGCTAATAATAGCAAGCGGGCCAAACGGCGCGCTCCCGCACGCCGAGGTGACCGGCCGCAAATTCCGCAGCAAGGACATGATAGTCGTCGACCTGACGCTGCGCCACCAGGGCTACATTGCGGATGCTACGCGCACGTTTGCCCTGGGCAAGCCGACTGCAGAGATGATAAAAGTCTATGAAATAGTGCAAGAGTCGCAAAAAGCCGGCCTCGACGCCGCGGTGGCAGGCGCCACATGCGGCCAGGTCGACGCGGCGTGCAGGGACTTGATAAGGGAACGCGGCTATGAAAAGCAGTTCATCCATTCCACCGGCCATGGCATCGGCCTTGATGTGCACGAGCCTCCTTGGGTGCGCTCGAAAAACGAGGAGGTGCTGCAAAAGAACATGGCAGTGACGGTGGAACCGGGAATCTACCTCGGGGGCAAGTTCGGAGTTCGGATAGAGGACAGCATACTTGTCACCGACGGAAAACCCAAGGTGCTAAACAGGTTCACAAAGGACTTGGTAGTGCTGTAAATAGACAGCAACGGTAAAAAAGCTGCACAACAGACTAGAAGCAATGAAGGCCGCTGCTCTGGCAGTCGCCGCGCTTGCACTCGCAGGCATGATCATTCCGCTTGCTGCAAACGCGCAGTCTTTTGAAGGGCGGCTATTCTTCTATCCCGAAGTGCCGACCGAGAAAAGCTCGGTGACTGCCCGGGTACTTTTGGTGACGCCGACCCCCTGCTACGGAGCAGAGGTGCAGTCTTTTGAAAAATCTGGCAATAATGAAATATCGATAAACGTCAAGGTCACGCCGCCCTCGCCGGAGACAACCTGCGCGCAGGTGCTAAAGGAGCATCTGCTTGAGAAGGACATCGGCACGCTAAAGGCCGGGGCCTATACCGCCCGGCTCTATATCAACGGAGAGCAAAAAGCCATGACGAGGCTCTACGTCACCGAAAGGGACGTCGCCGTGCTTTCGACCGGCAGGTACATGGACTATCAGGGAGATTCCAACCTTGTGGGCGAGGTGCGCAACGACGGCAGCGCGCCGGTTGGACATGTGGCAGTCGACGTCAATTTCTTTCAGGGAGACACGCTGTTCCACGAAGAGCGCATCTACACCACGATGGGGACGCTGACGCCAAACATGACCTCGGGATTCAGCCTTTTGCTCGGCGACAACGACCTGCGCGACAAAGACTATTCGGTCAGGGTAACGTCGTACGACTCTGCCCTTGCAAGGCAGGGCGCGCTGCGCCTGGAAGTAGAGCCGCAGCCCGACAGGGGCGTCGTCTCGGGAACCGTCTACAACGACAGCATCGACCAAAACGCCACGCAGGTCAAAATAGCCTGCGTGCTCTACGACGCGCAGGGAGCCGTCGTGGATTCGGTGTTTGACTATTCCAAGCCAGCCACGGTTGCGCCGGGAAAAAGCGCCGGCTTTGAGATACAGGCAAACCACGACGCAGGCAAGTTTACGACCAGTTGCAACTCTGAATCAGTCGAGTTTGTCGCAGGCGCGGTGCAGGTGACTCCTGAATTTCCGGCCTCAGCGCTGGTGCTGGCAGCAGGCTCACTTGCCGGCCTTGTCGTTGTTTATAGATTTAGAAACAATCTCTAGCAGTCTTTTTGCCACCTTTTGCTTGTCGTCAAGGGGCACGTGCACCACGTTTTTCTTGGCGTCGACGATAAACACCTCGTTCCTGTCAGAGCCTGCGTTAGAGCCGTCGCGGCCAATGTCATTTGCCACTACGAGATCTGCCTTGCATTCCTGCAGTTTTTTGTATGCCTTGTCCACAAGGACAGAATCCGAAACGCCGTAATCTGCCTTGAACGCGACAAGAAAAGAGCTATCGCTCTTCTTCTTGACCTCGTCGACTATTTTCTTTGTGGCTGCAAGCGAGAGGTCCAGCCTGCCGTTTCTCGTGTCTATCTTTTTCGTAGACGCCGACGAAGGTGCATAGTCTGCCACTGCGGCAGCCATTATCGCAACATCGTACTTTTCTTTTTTCTCCAGCTCGGCGACAACTGCGTCGTACATCTGCTTGCCCGTGTCCACCCTGGCGACGCTTGCGACAACTGGCTCTTTTTCTGTGCCGTGGCCGTAGACGAGCGTCACCTTGGCGCCCATTCTCTCTGCCTCTTTTGCTATTGCGATTCCCATCTTGCCAGAGCTGGTGTTGGTGATGACGCGGATGGGGTCGATGTACTCAAAGGTGCTTCCGGCCGTTACAAGCACGCGCCTTCCTGCAAGCGGCCCCTTGGCGGCAAGCGCGCCTATCGCAGATGCCAGCACCTGCTCCGGCTCTGCAGCCTTGGCCTTTCCCTCCTCCATGTTCGGGCCGACAAACAAAATGCCCTGTTCCTGCAGCTTTTTCACGTTCTGCCGGATGAACCTGTTCTCGTACATGGCCTCGTGCATCGCCGGCGCCGCTATTACCGGGATTTTCGAGCCCAGCGCGACGCTCAGGACGGACGTGACTGGCGTGTCGTCGATTCCTGCAACCATCTTGCCAATCGTGTTTGCCGTGCACGGATACACGATTATCAGATCGGACATGCCATAGTCTGCTAGCGCAACGTGCTCCAAGTTTCCAGTGAGTTTTGAGACAACTTCGTTTCCAGTCGCCCACTTCATCATCTCCGGGTGCAGGAGCGTCGAAGCGGTGGCCTCGCTCATGACTGCGTGCACGTCGGCTCCGTGGCGCATCAAAAGGCGCGCAAGGTCGATTGCGCGGTATGCGGCCACGCTTCCTGTTATGCACAAAACTACTTTCTTGCCTTCAAGCTCGCACCCGTCAGAACTGGTGATGTCCTTTGACGGGTGGACGCCGCGTCGCTGCTTCATTTCTTGTCCTTTCCTCTGAACTTGTCCAGCTCTTCCGGGTTCATGTGGAAGGTGTTTATCTCTTCTGGGAACTTGCCTGCCTTGATGTCGTGCGTATAGCTTGAAACCGCGTCAAAGATGGGCTTGGCAAGCTCGGCGTACCTCTTTACAAACTTGGGCTTCATGTCCTCGTATATCCCAAGCAGGTCGTGGAGCACGAGCACTTGGCCGTCGCACCCCGGGCCGGAACCTATGCCAATTGTGGGCACGGACACTTTTTTTGTGATGGCGTCTGCGACCTCGCTTGCGACCATCTCTAGCACTATCGAGAAAACGCCCGCCTTTTCAAGCGCCTGTGCGTCCTGCACCAGCCGCTGCGCCGACTCGGCGGTCCTGCCCTGCAGGCGGTAGCCCTCCCACAGCGACGACGTCTGCGGCTTTAGCCCGATGTGGCCCATCACGGGCACGCCGGCGTCCACAATCGCCTTTACCTTGTCTGCTATTTCCGCGCCGCCTTCCAGTTTCACCGCGTCGCAGCCTCCCTTGATGAACTGGACGGCGTTTTCAATGGCCATGCTCGTACTCGGTTGGTACGAGCCAAACGGCATGTCGCCTATTATCATCGCCCTTTTTGCGCCCCTTGACACCGCGCCGCAGAATATCAGCATCTCCGGCATGTTGACAGGGACTGTGCTTGGGTGCCCGAGGACGACGTTTCCAGCGCTGTCGCCCACCAGCAGGACGTCGACGCCTGCCCTGTCGCATATCAGCGCGGTGGAATAGTCGTACGCCGTGAGGACAGAGAGCTTTTCTTTTCCTCTTTTCATGGAGAAAAGGTCGCTGACGCTAACCTTCTTTCTTGGTGCCTGCGTCATGATACTCCTCCCCTTATCTTTTTGAGCGACTGGGCGAGGTTCTTTTTGTTGTCAAACGCGCTGACAATCTTTCTCAGCGATTTTTCGTCCCTGCCCCTTAGCGCCTGCGCCTCCTGCACGAGTGCCGGCATTGCCCTTACCAAATTATCAACTATGGTCACGCGCGCGGCCCTCGCAGTCCTTGAAAGCGGGTTCAGGTCAACTGTAATCACTGTCTTGCCCATCTTGGCAAGCGCCTCCGTCCTGTCGCCGTCTTCAAGCGGCACGAAAACCGTGTCTGCCACAAATATGCCGTCCGGGTCGACGCGCCTGCGCTCGCTTGAAAGCTCGGGTATCCTGGCAGACGCGCGCGCACCGACTCCAAGCACGTTTCTTGCGCCGTGCCTTTCAAGCTCGGCCTTGATGGCGCGCTCCCTTTCCTCGGTGCGGTAAAACAGGTTCACCTCGATTGCCGCGCCCGTGATTTCAGACAGTTCCACGATCTCTTTTGGGCACAGCGCAGCCGCGTTGCCGTTGACCGAAAGCACGGCCTTGTTGCTTGATAGCAAAAGCGCCGCGGCAGCCGCGCGTATCGCCTTTTTTGCAGCCGCGTCAGTGCGCTCGCCTATCAAATAGTCAAAAGCCTCGCCTCTTCCGTGTGCTATCAGGCCCTCCGCAACCACCAGGTTGCGCCTAAAACCGTCGACCAGCATCTCCCTCGTATGCAGCGACTCGGCGCGCGGATGATCCTTGGGTATCATCTTAGAGTACCCTTGCGCCCCTGCCGTCGATGTCGCATACAAGGAGCGTGCCTTCTTTAAATTTCTGCAGGATGCTTGCTACTTCACCCGCACGTGCCTCTGGAACGACGGTGAACACGGTCTCGCCAAACAGGGCCACGCTGCACTCTATCCCTGCCGCCCTCAGCGCGCGCACAGGAGCCCTGCACCTGCCTTCCGTGAGCCCGAGCGTGTCTGCAAACTGGTACGACATTTTCAGAAATTCGCCGACGCTCCTTGTCTCTCCAAGCCTGGCAAGCATCTTGCCTCCGAGGCCGTTTATCATGTCCATACGGTTTGCGAGAAACGCCTTGGTTGAGATTGGCGATATGCAGAGTATCACTGCCTTGTAGCGGCCCTCAAGCGGGATGCTCTCGACCGTGCCGATGCCCGGCGCGCCTGCGCCCGTGCGCATCTCAAACCCGCCCGCGTACTCGGCAATCACTGTTCCAAGGCCGGTCCTGCACGCTATCTCTGCCTCGTGGGCCAGCTGTGCCGCCTCTTGCACGCTCTGCTTTGCGCCGAGCGCGGAATTGAGGGCGTAGCTGAGGCTCAATGCGGCCGCGCCGCTGGAACCCAAGCCAAAGCCTACTGGGATGTCTATTTCATGCTCGACTCTCACAAAGAACGGCCTATCCGCGCTCTTTTCTGCATACCTGTCGACCACCCACTGCGACACCTCTGCCTCCTTTGGCTTGGCGGCCTTGCCGTTTATCAAAATCTTTGAACCCGTCCTGCCTCCCTCAAAGACATGGACGGTTGTAGAAATGCCCCTGTCGATGGAGAAGCCTGCGCCTCTGGACCCTTTGTACAGGGGGCTTGCGCTATTCAGCTTTGGTATCTCGAAGAACCCCGTGACGTGGCCCGGGGAAAACGCCTTGGCGACAGCAACCGGCGCAGTGACCACCGTGGATGCCATAGCCATTTATAAAAGTCAGTGAATATAAAAATAATGTTTAATTAGTTTAAATGGGTTTATACTATTTATGGTGAGATACGCAAGGCGCCTCCAGCAGATAGGAAGCAGCATCCTCATTTCGCTTCCGAGCCAGTGGGTCAAGGACAACAACCTGAAGAAGGGAAGCATCGTCCCGATAGACGTCAACCGCGATAACACGATTTCGATATTTCCGTCCGGCGAGGAGTCCGAGAGCACCAAAGAGGTGACTATCCAGTATTCGCCCGCCTCGATGGACTCGCTTGTCAACCAGGTGTACGGCGCTTACCTGCTCGGCTACGACATGATACGGGTAAAGGCGACCGGCTCGATAACGTACGAGGACACCGAGCGCTTCAAGCGGGCGATGAGAAAGCTGGTGGGTCTGGAGATAGTGGAGGAGGACAGGCAGACCATCTCGTCGCAGTTCCTGCTGGACCCAAACACTCTTGACGCCGAAAAAATATTGCGCCGGATGAACTCGCTTGTCGCTGGCATGTTTCGCGAAATGCTTGAAGCGGTAAGGGAAAGGGAGAACATTGCAAAGCGCTCGATAGGCGGGCGCGATGACGAGGTCGACCGGCAGTATTTCCTGCTTGTACGCCTCATAAGGAGCGCCATGATGGACCAGCAGCTTGCCGGCAAGCTCAACCTGAGCAATATCGATATCCTCGACTACAGGATTGCGGCAAACCTGCTTGAAAGCGCCGGCGACTTTATGGTTGACCTTGCGTCGATGCAGGACTTTGCCAAGCTCTCCTTCGTGGACAGGTTCGTGCAGGCCGGCGAGCTCGTGGAAAAGATGCAGGAAAACTCGGTGGCCGCGTTTGCAGGCAAGAACAGGGCAGAGTCAGTGGAGGTAGTCAACGCGTACGGCAGGTTCAACGAAATATTGAGTTCAATCAAGGAAGCCTCGGCCGACGCGGACGGCAAGAACCCCGAGTCGACGGTCGCCGTCCTGAACCTAACCTACTCGCTGGACAGAATAGCGCGCTGCTGGGTCGACATTGCCGACTTGGTAAAGCCGATGCACCTTATAGCTCCCCTGAAAAATGCCTAGCATCCGGCTAGCCCAGTACTAGGCCCTTGGTGTCTATCTCGACTTCAAAGGCGCCCTGGCCGGTCGCCTTTATCGCAGAGGCAATGGCCTCGCTGTCCTCCTTTGAAGCAGCCAGCGCGATAATCGCGCCCCCGCCTCCTGCGCCCGTTATCTTGGCTCCAAGGGCACCGGCGCGCCTTGCCACGTCTATCAGGTCGTCTGCCTTTTCGTGCGAGACTCCGAGGCGCTCCAGCAAGAGCTGGTTCTCGTTCATCAGCATCCCGAGGTGATCGATGTTGCCGCTGTTGAGGGCGGCAAGGGCCTGGTTGCAGATGTCCTTTGACTGCGACATCAGGCCGGAAAACGCCATCTGGTTTGCCTCCTTTAGCTTGCGCACGCTGGAGACTAGGTCGCCGGTGTTGTGCTTTATTCCAGTGTCGCCGATTACTAGAAAGATCTTGCTCTTGGCCTCGACTTTTTTAAAGCCGCCGCCCTTGCTGTAGTGCATCATGCCTCCAAAGGTGCTTACAAAGCAGTCCGCCCCGGACGAGTTCTTGTGGATTATCTTTTCTGCTTCAATCGCGCTCCCGCAGACCTTTTTCTTGTCGGCCCTGCCGAGCAGTGATTCTACCGCCGCTATCGTGGCGACAAGCGCCGCTGCCGACGAGCCGAGCCCCACCCCGTAAGGGATGTCTGATTTTATCTCTATCTCCAGCCCGTCCTTTTGCTTCCTGTCGGAAAGCGCCTGCCTTGCCGCATAGTACAGCGGCTCCAAAGTCGCCCTCGCGTTGGCACCCTCTATCAGCCGGAACGTCGAGCCGTCAAACTCGCCCGACGCAATGTCGGATTTTATCTTGACCTTGCCGTCCTTTGACCTCTTTGCCGTGACGGTTATCCTGCGGTTGATGGACGCAAGTATGGCAGGATTGCCGTACACGACGAAATGCTCGCCAAACAGGATTATCTTTGCCGGAGCCGCCGCCCTTGCCTTTGCTGCTGTTGTCGCTGCCGTTGAAGTTGTTGTAGTCATACGAATACCACCGAAGAATAGCCTACCACTGCGTCCGTGTCCCCCGTCACATCTCCGCTGGTCGCATATTTCAACAGCTCGCCCTGGGTCGCGCCCAGGCTCTTTGCGGCAACCATCACGGACGCGATGGCGCCGTACCCGCACGC
>DASUXB010000200.1:0-6618 GCA_036378195.1 Nitrososphaera sp. | reverse complement strand
GCAGGCTGGGCTACGGCAAGATTCCGATGGAGCCGCACAACATCTCCCTCGTAGTGCTCGGTGCAGCTTTGCTGTGGACTGGCTGGTTTGGCTTTAACGCCGGCTCGGCCGCAGCGGCAGCAACGAACGCAACAAGCGCGTTTGTCGCAACCCAGATTGCAACAGGCATGGCAGCAGTTACGTGGGCCTTGATCTCGTGGGCCCATACAGGAAGGCCGTCTACAATCGGCGCAGCCTCTGGCGCAGTGGCAGGCTTGGTGGCAATCACGCCGGCATCCGGCTTTGTGTCGCCCATGTCTGCAATAATCATAGGCATAATTGCCTCGATTATATGCTACGCCGCTGTTGCATTCAAGAACAAGCGCAAGTGGGACGACGCGCTCGACACCTGGGGCGTACACGGTGTCGGCGGCCTTGCTGGCGCGCTCTTGACGGGCATCTTTGCAGAAAAGAGATTCACACCGTGGGGACACGATGGCCTTGCGTTTGGCAACCCCGCGGCGCTGTATCAGAACGCAGTTGGAGCGTTTGCAGCCCTTGCGTGGGCGATGGGCATCACCGCTGTCATTATCAAGATAATGGACGTGGTGTGGCCTGGCGGCATCCGCGTGACTCCAAAGGAAGAGGAAGTCGGACTCGACCTTGCGCAGCACGGCGAGAGGGCGTACGTGACAGAGTAAGTGACGACTTGGAGGCTCTCTTTGCCTCCTACCTCTTTTTCCTTTTTCAACCAACAAAGTCGGTTAACATTCTTTAACAAATCTTATATCCATGCGCGCCTCTCGCTTGCTTGGGATATACACATATGAGTTCTCGCGGCAACTTTACAAAGGGCCAGACGTGGGGGGCCTTGAAAAAGGCGTGGAGGGGGTACAAGATAGCCAAGGTGCAGGGAGACAGCAGCAAGATGAAAGAGTACGCGACCAAGATACGCACCCTACAGGGCGAACTTGGGGTAAAACAGGCGTCGTTTCCAGAGCTTGGTATATAGTAGCTATTCGTAGACTGCGACTGCCCTTGTGCCCAGCTTTACCAGCATGGGCCCGATAAATGTGGTCAGCGCGACTACCATGCCCACTATGGGGAACAGGAACGGGCTCACCACTCCAAGGTCCTGTCCTGTCTTTAACACGATGAATGAAAACTCGCCCAGCTGCGCCATGCTCAGGCCGATACCGATTGCAAACGTCTTTTCAAAGCCAAACACCCTGACGCCGGCATAGACCGCGCCCATCTTGCCAAGCACGGTGACTGCGGTAATCACGGCGACGGGCACCCAGTAAAGCGAGATGGTTGACAGATCCATGAGCGCGCCGATGGTCACAAAGAATATCGCGGTGAATATCTCTCTGGTGGGTGTGATGAGGTTTGACACCTGCTCCGAGAACCTCGTGCCGGCGATGATGACTCCTGCGAGAAACGCGCCCGTCGCGGCTGAAAATCCCAGCTCGTTGGAAAGAAACGCAAGCCCAAAGGCGGTGCCAAGGGCAAACATGACTGTTATCTCGTAGCGCTCCAGTTTTGCAATGAGCGCAAATATCCTGGGCATGAGGATGACTCCTGCGGCAATCGTCCCTCCGATAAAGAGCCCTATCTTGCCGATTGTCTCAAGAATCTGCACAAAATCAAACGATCCGCTGACCACGCCGGCGTGCATGGCGCTTATCATGACGACTGCCACCAGATCCTCTATGACAAGGACGCCTATCATGAGTATGGAAGAAGTCGCTTCCATCTTGCCCATGTCCTCCAGCACCTTGACTATTATCGCAGTCGAGCTGATGGAAAGGGCGGCTGCTAGGAACATGGCGTCGTAGAACGACCACCCAAGGCCGGCGCCCACCGCAAAGCCTATCCCGAGCATGACAAGCACTTCTATAACCGCGATGCCGGTCCCGAGCTTGCCTATTGCGCGCAGCTGCCTGAGGGGAAACGAGAGGCCGACGCCAAAGAGCAGGAGCACGATTGCAATGTCGGTAAAGCTGTTGAGCATGGCAGTGTCGTGAATGAGCTTGAACGGCCCAAAGGGGCCGATGAGTATGCCGGCGACGAGAAAGCCCAGGATCATCGGCTGCTTGAAGATGTACGCCAGCGCGCCAATGCCTGCGCATATCAGAAGCAAGTACCCGAGGTCCCCTACGAGCTCTATGCCCACCGCCAACGCTTTTCTACCAAGAACAATCCTGGAATTGCTTTATGGCGGCAAGTCAACAATACTTTTCAAACAGCGACCATTTTGTTGATGCACGAATTGTGCACTAGAATTAAATACTTGCGTCGCTCTGAGGGAGATGCTTGGAGCCAAAAGAAAAGGAAGCAGAGATAATCAGCGAGATTCTGCTCAAGGCAGCCAGCGAGCCCGAATTTCGGAACAGCCTCATACGCGACCCTGTGGCCGTTCTTGAAACATACAACGTCTCGCCGCAGGCCAAGATGGTCATAAAGAGGACCATCATCGACCTGACGCAATAGGGACAGCCATTACCACTTTTTGCCCGCGTCCTGCCTCATGTGGTAGTAGAGGAACTGCTGCGCATAGCCGGCGTACCTGCCAAAGTAGCCCCGCGCGGCGCCTGACGCCTTTGCGTACTGCCGTCCCGTCAGTTTTTCGCTCATCTTCTTGCCTGCAAGCCAGCTGTAATGGCTTGCAAGGGCACGCGCTATCCAGACGTCTATCGGAAAGGAGTCCAGCTTTTCAAGCGAGAACAGCAGTATGCAGTCTGCTATCTTGGGGCCAATGCCGTACACCTTTAAAAGCTCCTCTTTGGCCTCGTCATAGCCTGTTTTTTTCAGGTAATCAAGGTCGAGCGAGCCTTTTGCCATTGCTCCTGCAGCCGCTTTTATCGCCTTTGCCCTGTAGCCCAGGCCGCATGCGCGAAGTTCGCTTTCAGAAGCCCTGTCAAGTGCCTTCGCCGAGGGAAAAGTGTGGAATTCCCTGCCGTCGGCGACTATTTTCTGGCCGAATTTTTTTGAAAGTGTGCCGAGCATCCGCCTTATCATAGGTATGTTGGTGTTGCTTGCGCACACGAACGAGATGATGCACTGCGCGGGGTCCTGCCTCATGAGCCTGAGCCCGGGGTACGACGCAACTAGCCTCTGCATGAGCGGGTCCTTGGCAATCTCTGCAAATATCAAATCCATGTCGTCGTCGAGCCGGAACATGCTGCGCTCGATGTCTTTTTCTTCCGGGAACGATGAAAAGACGGGCGCGCCATCCTGGCTTGAAAACTTGACTACCTTGTCTGCGTGTATGCCGTACCATGCCTGCCCTGCCTTTTCCCAGAGAAAAACCTGGCCGCTGTTGACGCTTGTCTCGGGGTCAAAACGGGCAAGGAGCGGCGGCTGTCTCAATCTGTGCTGCTTCTTGGGGCATGGCTTATTGAACTTTTTTTCTGTGCCGCTAAACGTTAAATAAATGACCCGACCCCCACATGCCTGCAAATGAGCAGTAGCAGTAGCAACGACAACCCGACCGATCCCGTCGAGGCTTTCAAGAAGGCGATGGAAAAGGGCGGCGAGGCCCAGAAGGACTTTGCCCGGCAGTTTTCCGCAATGCAGGCAGACGCGATGCAGAACTACCTTGCCATGCTGCGCGGCCTAAGCTTTTACAACGCCATGTTCAAGACAACGGTCCAGAGCGGCGGCAGGATCTCTATACCCGAGGCCGAAAGGCAAGCGCTTGACATCGAAGACGGCGACCTGGTGCAGGTAATAGTGATCCCGATAGAGCGCCGCAGGAAAAAATCCGACGGTTAATTAGCTGAGAGACGACTCTAGCTCTTCCTTTCCAGCAAGGAACTTTAGCAGTATCCTGTTAAAGGTCATCGGCTTTTCGACGTAGGGCGTATGCCCGCAGTCCTTTATCACCACGAGCTCGCTGTTTGGCACTTCTCTGAATTCTTTGGCGTACTGGACCGGTATCATCCTGTCGCCGTCGCCCCACACTATCAGGGTCGGCGCGATTACCGACGACAGCCTGCCCCGGAGCGGCTGCGAATGCCTCATGCCAAGGAGCGTCGACATGAACGCGTATTTCGCGTTTGGCAGGCCCATCCTCTTGACAAAATCCGTCACCGTGCATTCGTCTACTATGGAAGGGTCGGTTGCCATGTCGCGGAAAGCCTTTTGGGCGTTTTCGTACGTGGGGTAAAGCGCGGCCATTATGTACTGGTCAAGGATTGGAGTCGAAGTGCGCATAATGCCCGCCGGCGAGGCAAGCGCCAGCTTGTCTATCTTGCGCCTGTTGCGGATGGCGTATTCGGTTGCCAGGTGGCCGCCAAAGGACGAGCCGACTAGGTGCGGCCTCTCAATTCCGAGGTTTTGCAAAAATCCCTCAAAAAAATCAACGAAAAAGTCCATGGTGTATTCCACCGTGGGCTTTTCGCTATACCCAAAGCCAACAATGTCCGGCACTATCACTCGGTAATACTTTGACAGAGTGGGTGCCACGAGGAGCCAGCGCTCCGCCGAGGCGCCTAGGCCGTGCAGGAGGACAAGGTCTTTGGCGCCCCTGGCCGGGGAGCCGTAGTCGAGGTATCTTGTGGCAAGCCCGTTGACCTTTGTCATCCGCTGCGGCATAGCTTGTTCCTGCAACAGATTTTGTCTATAATTCTACCTCCAGTCAGTTAATATAGTTATACGGTCAAAAACGGCGGCAAAGCCGGCTGTTATTGTCTTTAGTAGAATTGTTCACCCGTCGCGCAAGTACTGCCGGCCAGTACAACACTCTTTTAAAATATAATTTCGTAGGTCTTTTATGAAAAACAGGAGTAGAATGGATATCGCTTCGGCCATGCTTGAGATAGCTCAGGGCGGGGCGATAAAGACACGGATAATGTACAGCGCCTTTATCTCGTTCCCGCAGCTGAAGGAATACCTGGAAATCCTGGTAGATAGGGGAATGCTGGAATACGCCCCCAAAGAAGGAGTGTACCGCACGACGGAGAGTGGCAGGCGATTTCTAAAGACATACAAAGAAGTGGGACAGACGCTGTACCCCAAAGAGAGCAAGATAACGAGGATAGCTACTGCCGGCCTGCACTGACAAGCGCCATGCGTATGTGCACTATTCAGGCCCTTTAGAGTACTCCTTTAGAAATGCCTCTTTGATGCCGTTTGCCAAGCTACGGAGCTCGGCGTTATCGTTGAATTCGTTGAGCCTGATTGAAGACAGGCCGAGCGATCCAAGCTCTCCAAGCAGGACAGCCTGCTCGTTTTCTTGGGGGTGAATCTCGGGCATGGGCTATTCAACACAAAACTCGTATATACGCAGACCGCCCGGGGTGCGGCTATTGTTGTTATCGTAATGCTATGTGAGGCTGCCGGGGCTGCGCACTGCCCTTGCCGCCACTGTTGATGATGCATAGCGCGCGTATTTCTGCATAAAGTACCTGCCGTTCTTGCGCACGATGTCGCGGTACAAGTCCGGCTGCGAGACAAAAGCCGGCGTGTCTGCCTGGTAGTGGCCGCAGCGCCAGCATATCCACTCTGTCCAGCGGCCGTCGCGGTACTCGTATACCGCGTTTTCGCACGTCGGGCAAGCAAACGACATCGACATTCATCGCAGGATTGCTTTTCTATTACATTGCTCAACGATTTTAGATAAACAGCTGGAATTAGTTAGTTTAAATCCTCGTCTATGCGTGCCGGTACCCGTCTTGGCAAACGAAGTCGCAATCTCGCTCGCAGAAAAAGAGGTGGCCGCCGGCCAGGAACTGCATGGGACTATCGTGATAAACTATGCCGGCAGGTGGGACAGCGTGGTAATAAACTCTCAGATAGAGAATTCAAGCGACGTCTTTACGTACAGTCTGCTAAATGGCAAAAAGATCAAGCACCCGTACGCCCGACTGTCGATATTCAAAGACGAGCTGAAGGGCAGGATTGTAGTAGAGTTTGTTTCGTCGACGAACCACGTGCCTGCAGGAGATTATACAAGCGTCAAGTTCCGCGTGACTCTCATCCAGGAGCATAAGGAAATCTTTTCCGACATTGCCTACATAAAAGTAGTAAAAAAGAGCGCCTAATCTGCTGACTGACTAGGCGAAGCTTTCTGTTACGTCGACAGAGCCTTGCATCCACGGGTGCGGCTCACAGTGGTAATGGTATGTGCCTATAGCCGTAAACGTAAACTCGTATGTGGCTCCGGGAGGAACCAGACCGATTGTGTCAATGGAGTTAAAGCTGCCGTTTATCTTGTCTTTGTACCCTTCGTCGCTAGTGATGCTGTGGGGGACTTCATCGGTGTTCTTCCAGATGATGTGGTTGTTTGTGCCAAGTGCAGAGCGTATGTCCTTTGGGTCAAAGAACTTGGGGTTTGACTGGACCGAAGAGCCTGGGGTTATCTTGACTGTCAGGCTCTCTGCGGGATGCAGCACTGCCGCCGGCAAGATTGGCTTGGCGTTTACCGCCGGGACATACATGTATTGGTAATAGGCCATGCTTATGCCTACTGCGATGACGAACGCGATGATGCTGATGCCGCCGGCGTGGTTTGACATCTGGTTTGTCATCTGCTGATCACCGTGGCTTTATTTTCACATATAAAGTTTGTTTGTTGAGCCGTCATGGGTTTTTCGGGCCCTTGATGTCTGGGTTGTTTTCTGCTGCTGTTGTTGT
>DASUXB010000199.1:0-8973 GCA_036378195.1 Nitrososphaera sp. | reverse complement strand
GCATCGAGCGCACATTTGCGGTGAACCACTTGGCGCCGTTTCTGCTCACAAACCTGCTGCTTGACAGGCTCAAGGCGGGAGCCCCTTCAAGAATAGTCACCACAAGCTCTATCGCCCACAGGGGAGCCAAGATGGACTTTGCCGACCTGCAGATGAGCAAAAGCTATGGGAGCATACGCGCCTACGGCCAGTCCAAGCTGGCAAACATCCTGTTCACCCGGGAGCTGGCAAGGCGTTTGCAGGGAACGGGCGTGACTGCAAACTGCTTCCATCCCGGGGCGGTCAGGACGAACCTCGTGCGGGGCTCCGGATACGGCCTTGTCTGGGGGGCTGCAAGCGTGTTTTTCACAAGCCCAGAAAAGGGTGCAGACACCGCAGTCTACCTTGCCTCGTCACGCGAGGTAGAAGGCGTCAGCGGCGAGTATTTCGTAAAGAGAAAGCAGGCCAGGGCGTCCGACCCTGCGTACGACAGCGATGCTGCAGAAAGGCTGTGGGAGGCAAGCGAGAAGCTCACCGGCCTAGCTTAATGACGATGCTGCTGCTAATGCCATTCCTTATATGCCATATCGTACATCTACACATTGTAATGGGATTTCTGGACAAGCTACGCAAGAAAAAGGATGACCAGATGCCGCAACAGGCCGCGCAGGGCTCGGATGGTACTGCAAGCGAGCAGCCAAAGCGCGTCAAGAGGTACACGTCCGACGGCAAGCCCGTGTATGAATAGGAAAATAGTAGACGATACAATACACAAACAAAAACGACACGTCAGGGGTTTTCCAAATTTCTCAGGGCAAACCCTGCGTTTTGACGTGTGATTGCGCGTGCAGAACAAAACCGCTGCTCTTATGCCTAGAACAAGATTACAGAAAGACTTTAAAATTTAAACTATAACTGTTGCCATCAAAGTGATAAGGGAATTGGCAGGTGCGCTGTTCCTTTTCGCACTTTTCTCCGGGAACGTTGCATCTGCACATGCGCAAAGCCAGACCCCGACCCAGACGGCGACGAATATCAGCGGGAGTTACAGCAGCGCCGGCTTTACGATAGAGTTCCCAAGCGGCTGGAACGGCACGCTTGAAAAAGACGGAAGATACCCCGTGGTCAGCCCGCCGGCGCAGGCCAACACATCGATGAGTGTCGTCGCGGTAAACAGGCTCGAAGTGAAGAACCTGATAATGTCGGGGATTTCCGCCGTCCTGCCGCCACAGGAACCGACGAACATAGCCGGTGACGAAAAAGGAGAAGGAGCGGGAGAAGAAGGACAATGCCAGAGAACGCTTGCCGAGCTTGTGCCGGTAAACGGCATCAACGTGTTTCATACTATTGTGGAATGCCCCACTACTACTACCGCCGGCGGCAGTGGAGGAGGGATAACCGACAGCTATATCTTTTTCACGCTGACCAAGTCGGTTGCAGTCGGCTATTTTGCCCCGTCCAAAGACGCGTACGAAAAGTACCTGCCCAACTTTACGAGCTCGCTGCATACGGTCAGGGTGGACGAGCCGGCCAACCTCCGGTCAGGACTTGAAATCGTCCTTGGCATCACGAAATTCTACAAAGAATCCATAGACATCCAAGCTTCCGCCAGCAACAATAGCAGCAGGGTCAACATGGTTATAGGAGCCTCGTCAAACAACGTTAACGCCGCGTTCGACGAGGCCGGCAAGCGCTTCGTGATAAGAGTCAACAACGTGCAGGCAGCAGAGCAGGGCGGCCGGCTGCTGGTGCCCGTAGACAAGACTCTGCGCGGGCCATACCAGGTGTACGTGGACGGCGCGCCCACGCCCGACCCGCTCGTGATAGAGGATGCCCAGACAAAAGAAAAGCTCGTCCTTGTAGAGTACGGTGAAGAGGCACGCCAGATAGTGATCGCCGGGACGCAGGTGGTCCCGGAATTCCCCCTGCACGCTATAGGCATACTTGCAGCAGCCCTTGCCGCTTTAATCCTGTACCAGCGCAAAAAACAACAACAGCGGCCTGAGATCCAAGAAAACATACGCGTTTCTGCCCGGCCTGACCCGTCTCCCGGGTAGGCTAGGATATATAGTAGTAGTTTTTCTTTCTTAATCCTGCAGCAGCCGGACGGGTCGCACACTATATTTCTTGCAGGCTGTTCTGGACGCATTGATTAAATACAAAATTGAATCCACAATGCCCGGCGGCCACATACACACGCACATGATAATAATGCAGCTAAAGTCGACCCAGCAGGAAGAGGCGTTCGCAAACATTTCAGCTATAATCGACGAGCTGCACAAAAGCCACGGATACAGAATAAGGGGGCACGAGGTACACCAGACCCGGGAAGTTATGGCCAAGACGACGCTTGCCGAGAGGGCGGAAATGGTCTCGCGCTTTTGCGCGCAAAACGATATGCAATACCTTGCGTACCACTCGCCGATACTCGGCGGGAGCCAGAACGTCTGGGAGGACAGATGGCGCAAGAAGGTCAGAGAATCCGTCGCGCTCACAATCCAAGAGGCGCAGGCAGTCCGAAAAGAGGCCGGCCTCCAACCAGACAAGAAGGTGGTAATAGTGTTCCACCTAGCAAGCTATGTGCCTTTGAAAGAGATGCCAAGGACGCACAAAGAAAAGCTAGCGCTCTATCATGCCGCGGAGCAAGAGTTTCTGGGATTATTCGCCGAGCAAGAAACGGACGGCTGCGTACTGGCTGTCGAAAACACGTACCCGAGGCGCAGCGGAGACTCGTCAAGCGTCGGGCCGTTCCACCCGCTGGAACTGGGCCGGACGATGGAAAAGCATGGCGTCAGGACGGCCCTCGACCTTGCCCACTACCAGCTGTATTCGAACTACCTGAGTCGCGGCGGCAGCGGCAACGTTGCCGGCGACCTTGACAGGGAAAGGTACGGACGCGCCCCCTCGTGGGAAAGGTGCATAGAGGCACTTGCAGGCTCGCTTGCGCTCCTGCACATCAGCGACGCAAGAGGGTTTGAAGTCAAAGGCGAGGGTCTCCCGGTCGGAGCCGGCGAGATACCCTTTGCACAAGTGCTTGGCGCCTGCAACTCGCTTGGCAGGGACCTGCAGGGCACTATTGAACTGAACCGCGGCCACCTGCAAAAAGGCCGGCTCCAGTTTGAAAGCGCCAGGTGGCTTTTGGAAAACGTCCCCGGCGTGTTCAAAGAAACCTGAGAGAGAACATACATTAATACGAGAACACTCGTAACTGGCCTTGTCATTGAATTCTGACTCGCGCGTGCTTGCCAGGCTGACCGGCAGCGGCCTTGACCGCGCCAAGACCGCAAAAAGCATCGAGAAGTTTATCGCCAGCTGTATCAGGTCCGCGAGGGCAAAAGGGGGAATAGTGGTGGGTCTCTCTGGCGGCCTCGACTCTGCCGTGGTGGCTGCGCTGTGTACGAGGGCGCTTGGCGGGAGCAGGGTGCTCGGCCTCATCCTTCCCGGCGCCTCGACCCCAAACGAGGACGTGGAGGATGCGGCTGCGCACGCCAAAGAGCTTGGCATCAAGCACCAGACAATCAACATAGAGCCGATAGTCGAAAGATACATGCAGGTGCTCCCGAATGACAACAAGGTCGCGCGGGGCAACCTGACTGCAAGGGTGCGCATGTCAATACTCTACTACCACGCGTACATGGACGGAAGGCTGGTCGCAGGCACGAGCGACAAAAGCGAGATGAGCATCGGCTATTTCACAAAGTTCGGCGACGGAGGGGCGGATATGACCCCTATAGCCGGCCTGTACAAGACGCAGGTTAGGGAGCTAGGCAAGTACCTGGGCGTTCCTGCTGCAATACTGCAAAAAAAGAGCAGCCCGAGGCTCTGGGCCGACCACACCGCGGAAGACGAGATAGGGATGAGCTACGAAGAAATTGATCCCATTCTCTACATGCTGCTGGACAGGAAAAAAACCGCAAAGGAAGCGGCGGCAGCACTCGGCGCGCCAGCTGACAGGGTGAAAAGGGTGCAGGAGATGGTCGCCAAGAGCGCGCACAAGCGCACATTGCCGGCCGCGCCGGCAAAAAAACTGTAACAACCATTTTATTTTCTTGCATGTGTAATCTAATGCGTGCGCAAGCCGGTGCTTTTGATAGACGACGCAAACGAGTCGATTGAAGCAATCAGGCTGTTTCAGGAATCCGGACAGCAATACATCGAGTACCACATCAGAAAATTCGAGGAGAGCTGCTGCGGCGAGCTTCCGACCACCCGCGCCCCGTCGGTCTTTGCCCCCGAGGGGATATTCAAGGGACTGGAAGGCGTCAGGGAATATCTGTCGGTTGAAAAGCAGCCGGACACGGGCGAGAGCGCGTACTGGTAACTACAGGTCCACGTACACAGAGCCGTCTTTTTCGGCCACCGGATACAGCACGAGGTCGCCGGACTTTCTCCACTCTGGCGACTGCTCGACCCACGTGGCCTCCTTCTTCCATGACTTCATGTTCTCCAGCCTGCCGGTGAACACATTGTACTCGTAGCCGTGCATGTGGCAGACGATGTTGTCGCCGTTAAAGTCGCCCTTTGCAAGCGACGCGCCCCTGTGCGGGCAAGAGTTGTTGCAGGCAAACAGCCTGCCGCGCCTTTTTCCGACCAGCACTTCAACGCTGTCGACGGCAAAAACTTTCCAGCAGTCGTCAGGTATCTCGCCGCTTGAGCACACCCTGTGAAGCATCGTGACAAAAAAAGAGAAAACGGAGCGGCCGTATTAACCTAGAGGTGTATCAGGCTTCCCTGCGACCCCGTGTGCGGAGACTGTCCTGCGAACTTTCTCCTGAAATGCCCTGACGGCCTCTTTGAGAGAAGCTCTATGAACCACGCCTCGTGCTCGACTTCTTCCTGCATTATCCTCTGAGCAATGTCGTACGTCCTTGGGTCCTTGCCTGCCGTCATGTCGCAGACCTCGCCCCACGACCTTATGGCGCACTGCTCGGCTTCCAACAATACTTTTAGAATGGAGTTGATGTCCTCCCAGTTGTCGGGAAGAAATGCGTCCGGGCAGCCTGCTTGGTCTGCAAACTTGCGTATGTCCCTTGGAAGCGAGCCTCCAAGCTCGTACAGCCTTGGGACCATCGCCTCAAAGTGGTTCCTGTCCTCTATCCTTGCGTCCTCAACTATCTCCTTGATGCCTTCGCCTTCAAGGCCCGTGCAGTGCATCCTCAAGATGGTGTAGTAATAGTACGTCGTGAACTCGGCGCCGACTCCTTTGCGGATAAGGTCCTTCAACTTGTCTACGTTGACGCCATTTTTCTTCAGGACTTCGAGCGCGACGATGTTCGGTACTGGCTTTGTCGTTTTGGCATAATCCTCAGCATCAGACATTAAGAGGAATAATGTCGAAAATAATTAAAGAGTTGCGAACTTTTGCGCTCTTTTTGGCATTTCTACTCATGCGTGTTTTTTTGTTTTCTTCTAGGTGTAGCTGTTGACCACCTGCGATGCTGCCGCAGCGGCTGCTGAGCGCTCCTCCTCTTCAGAAACACCGCTGCTGCCGTTAAGCTTTAGCATCTTTTCCGCACTTGTAAAGTGCGCCAGGTACTCCCTTCCCTTTTCGGTTATCAACAGGGACCTGTCCGGCAGCTCTTCCAAGAGCCCGCTCTGCCAAGCCAGCTCCACGTAGCCTTGCAGCATAGAGTGGGACAGGTTGGCCTTGTATATCACGTGCGTCCTCTTTGTCTTTTGCACGCAAACTTGAAGTATTTCTGCAATTATTGCGTGCATACTCCGCGGTTTCATTAAACTCCTTCTATGGGAAAACACTGTTGAAACTTCCTTTAACATGGCACTATAGTTACGATACAGAAGTTATTATAGTTATTGGGCATAAGCTCTATAGCTGACACTTGTTATTAAATTTAATTGAAAAGTTGGGTATTTACGTTACAATCACTGCGCTAATAGAACATATTGCTCACATGACACGCCAAAAGTTACTTTAGCAGAGATTGCATCTCCATGAGCCTCCTTACGCGCTCTTCGACGGGCGGGTGCGTTGAAAAGAGGTTCGAGAGCGAGCTCCTTGACAGGGCGGGCATGATGAAAAACGTGTTGAGGTTCGCAGCCTGCTCTAGCTCCCTCTGAGGGACTGCCTTCATCTTGCCGCTTATCTTTAACAGCGCGTTTGCAAGCTTTTCAGGCTTGCCCGTCATCTGGGCCGAACCTTTGTCCGCGGCAAACTCTCTGTACCGCGATATCGCCCGTATGACCAAAAAGCTCACAAACCACGTTACTGCGGCAACTGCGATTACTATCAACATTGCGCCTGCGCCGTTGTTGCCTCCTCTGCCTCCTCCACCACCGCCGTATCCGTAACCGTAGCCGCCATATCCTCCGAACATGGCGCTGAAAAGCCCAAACCGCATGAGGGTGAACGCGACTATGGAGAAGAGGCTTGCAAGCGTGATGACAAGCACGTCCCTGTTCCTTACGTGCGTAAGCTCGTGGGCAAGAACGCCTTCAAGCTCTTCGTCGTCGAGCGCGCTCATGATGCCGGTGGTCACCGCGACCACGGCGCTCTTGGGGCTCTTGCCAGTAGCGAAGGCGTTTGGCACCTGCGTGTTCATGATTGCGACCTTGGGCATCGGCAGGCCGTTTTCTGCGGACAGTTTCTCCACTATTGCGTACACCCTTGGCTGCTGCTCCTTTGAAACGACCTTGGCGCCAGAGCTCCACATGACTATCTTGTCGGAAAAGTACCACTGCGCAAGGACCATCAGCCCCCCGATTATGGCGATGGGTATGTAGCCGACGCCGAGGTAGGCAAGCACGCCCAGAAACACCAAGTAGAGCACTGTCAGGATCGCAAAGCTCAGGATCATCCTGGCTGTGAGGCCGGTATCCCTTTGGAATTGAGCCATACGTCTACGTGTTACCTTGCACATTTGGACAAATAAGGCTACTGCCGCAAACACGCGCGCACCAGCAAATTCACTTGGAAGCAAAAAGTTATAGATCTTTGAGCTAGAGGAGAATGTCATTAGCGCAAGCTCGGTTTTTGATCAAGCATTTCGAGCTAGGATTTCTTTAAAGCTGGCCTGCCAGTTCATAGCGAAAGCATGTTCAAGATAATGTCGCTGATAGTTGGCGGGATTGTGCTCATGGCAATGGGCGTTTACGTGCTAGGCACTGCCGGCATACAGTTCCCGAACATCCAGTGGCCGCAAATCCAGCTGCCAGACGTGAACTGGGTGATAGTTGGCTGGGTCGTGCTGGTTGGCGGGGTGGTGTCTGCCGGTACGGGGCTTGTCGCGTCGCGCCTGACATGAGAATTTTTTTCTGCCTAGGCTGGAAAGGATATGTTTTAGAAACTCCGTCAATTTTTGTTATCAAAAATACTTTTTCCTTATCCTGCGCCTTTCTAGCTCTTCTGCGTACTGCTTGAGCGTCTTTACGTCCGGCGTGAGCACCATGTCCTTGTGCGTGGCAGGAGGATGCGAGATACGCAGCACCGTCGCCTTCAGGTACTTGTTGTGCTCGCTTTCCTGCGCGCAATCGCGGGAGCAGAAAAAGCCAAACATGTAGCTGTTCCGCGCAATCGTGTAAAAGAAAGTGTCTGGAAGGTCGGCGTCGCACCGCAGGCACCTTGTCGCATCCATCTGTGCCTTTGCAAGATGCATCGCACAAATATCAGCATTGTGAAGTTTTGCTGTTTTTTAGCGGCTGCTCGCTGTTCTCCCGATAGAGAAACAAGACTACACTAAAATCCTCAAAATCTCTCGGATGTCATCGAGAAATGGACAGAAAATTCTTGACAGGATTATTCTTCGGGCTGGTTATAGCTACTACCGCGATATACGCATGGGAAGCAAAATCGCACATCATCGATAATCCAAACATCGAAGGGCCGTTCTTCTTGATAGTGGCCGTCCTGCACATTCCAGTCGGATACTGGGTCGTGAAAAACAACTCCAACCTTGCCTGGGCGACGATGCTTGTCGGGACGATTGCGATAATCGTAATTTTCGGCATAAGCAGGTCCGACGCCGCCTTTCTGGTAGGAAGAGACGGCCCCGGGGGTTTTGGAAGCCTGAGCGTGATCTCAAAGGTGCTCCAGGCCGGCATAGTCTCAATATCCTTCTGGGCAATAATTGACAACAGAAAGAAAGACGGCCGTCTAATTCAGGCTCAAAGGCCGAGCCTGGGCCCGGCAAATCAGAAGAAGAGGGACTAGCAATGGCGGCCGAATAATCTTACAGAACCTCGCACGCTGGCTGTTTATTACTCGCAGCGCTCCTTGAAAGCACATATGGCAGCAGCTGCCGCAAGCCAAGATGCCGTCGGGCACTCCGGCAATCCAAGCGTCGTACGGCAGCTGACCCGGCTAGTCCTGACGACGCTCTTGATAACCGGCGCGACGTGGCTTGGCCTCTACCTTTTTGAGCAGCTTCTTGCGCCCGACCTTGGGATACAGCACGTCCACATGCAGCTGACGGGAAGCGCAATCACCGCGGCCGTGTCATTCGTCCTCATCTATGCCGTCAGGCGGATTGTGCACCAGAACGTCGCAAGGCTCAACCCGCACTTTTCCAACATTTTTTCGTTCTTTGTGATCATCATCATCTCGCTTATTGCGGCAGTAGTCCTGATGCACCAGTGGGGCATAAACCCGCAGGTGATACTGGTAAGCGGCGGGCTGACAGCGGTCATAACGGGCATCGCTCTGTCTGCCATAATGGGCAACATCTTGGCAGGCGGGCTTGTGCTGACTGCCTTTCCGGCAAAGGTGAGCGACCGCGTCTTTATGGTGGGGGACAACATCCACGGTGTAATCGACGACGTGCGCCTGATGTACACAAAGATAATCACGGACGAGGGCACGGAATACTATATACCAAACAGCGCTATAGTGCAGGGATCCGTCAGGATAGTCAAGGAAAGGCCGCTGAAATACCTGCTGCCGATCAGGGAAGGGGAGCACATACAGGTGATCGCATCTGCTGAAAGATATTCTGGAACCGTGTCCAGGATAATGCCCAAGTTCTTTTTTCTGGCAAGCGA
>DASUXB010000198.1:0-3414 GCA_036378195.1 Nitrososphaera sp. | reverse complement strand
GTACTTGTCGCCGTCTCTAGCCGGGGGCTTGAATTTAGGTCCCTTTATCGACCTCAACACCCTTCCTGCCAGCGGCCTAAATTTTACAATGCCCCTTTCTCGGCTGGATGTTATTTAAGGACCGCTCTGTCTCGTTCTAGTAGCTTTGTCCTGCTTTAACCGGTACATGACAGGGCCATTGGCCGTACCGCCTGAGAAACCTTCTGCAACAGCAACAACAGCACGCATCATAACTTTTGCAATAATGGGTGACATGTACCTGCGCGAGGATATATTGCAGAAAAGCAACTAGGAGGTGGGCATATGTCGGCAGATAATAATAACGCTATTCTCGTAAAGGGGCTGAAAAAGTCCTTCAAAAAGCTCACGGTGCTTGACGGCATTGACCTCTGCGTCAAGCGGGGCACCGTCCTGGCGCTGCTTGGGCCAAACGGCGCCGGAAAAACCACTACCGTCAGGATACTCAGTACATTGCTCTTGCCCGACGGCGGCCAGGCGCTGATCAACGGCTTTGACGTGGTAAAGGATGCAGACAAGGTACACAGCCTCATCGGCCTGACGGGTCAGTACGCGGCCGTAGACGAGTATCTGACAGGCAAGGAAAACCTGCACATGATGGGCCGGCTCTACCGACTCAGCCACCAAGACATCAAGCAGCGCTCGCAGGAGTTGCTAGAGCTGTTCGACTTGGTAGACGCTTCCGACCGCGCGGTCAAGACCTATTCTGGCGGCATGCGCCGCCGACTGGACCTCGCAGTCAGCCTCATAGCGTCTCCGCCGGTCATCTTTCTCGACGAGCCGACCACAGGCCTTGATCCAAGGAGCAGACTGATAATGTGGGACATTATCGAGCAGCTGGTAGCCTCCGGCACGACAATACTCCTCACCACACAGGACATGGACGAGGCCGACCGGCTGGCCGACAGGATTATAGTCATCGACGGGGGCAAGATAATCGCGGAGGGCACCTCTGACGAGCTGAAGCAACGCGTCGGCTCGGAGCAGCTGGAAATAACGATCGCCGGGACGAGCAGCTTTGACGCTGCCACAAAGGTCTTTGATGATGACGGCGACGGTGGCGACGGCCTTCACGTGGACAGCAAAAGACGGACCCTCCGTCTGGCAACCAAGGACGGAGTGCATCACCTGAAGCAGGTCCTCAGCCGCCTGGACGAAGCAGGCGTCGACGTCGAAAACGTGTCGTTCCACCGACCGACGCTTGATGATGTCTTTCTAACGCTCACCGGGCACACTACTGGGCAGCAGCCAGATAATGGAGAGGCGGAAAGCAAGGAGAGGTAGTAGTCAGGAAATGACCAAACCTTTCACCACTGACATCCGGCCGGAGAAGCGCTCCAAGATCTTTTGGACTCTCAGCGACTCGTGGGTGATGGCCAAGCGCAGCGTCAAGCATATCACCCGAAACCTCGACCAGCTCTTGTCGGTCGCGCTCTTTCCAATCATGTTCTTCCTACTGTTCAGTTTTGTCTTTGGAGGCGCAATAGACACCGGCGGCATGAGCTACGTGAACTTTCTTGTGGCAGGCATCATGGTGCAAATGCTGGCCTTTGGATCAAACTATACTACCCTGAATCTGGCAATCGACCTGCAGCGGGGCATCGTCGATAGGTTCCGCTCCCTTCCAATGGCAAGCTCTGCCCTTCTGGCCGGCCACGTCGGGGCAGACCTGTTGCGCAATACGATCTCGGCCCTCATAGTGCTTGGCGTCAGCTTTATCCTCGGCTTTCAGCCGGCCGCTGGCCCGATAGAATGGCTCTTGGTGTTTGGCCTCGTACTCGTCTTTTCGCTTGCTTTTTCATGGCTATCTGCCATCATGGGGCTCCTTGTCAAGAGCATGGAGGCGGCGCAGTGGACGGGCTTTATCATCATCTTTCCATTGACATTTGTCAGCAGCGCGTTCGTGCCGACTGATACCATGCCGGGAGCCCTGCGGTTTTTTGCCGAAAACCAGCCGCTCACACATGTCATTGGGGCAATGCGCGCCTGGCTTCTCGGCACGCCCGTCGGAGATTCAGGCTGGCTGGCGTTTGCCTGGTGCATCGGCATCATGGTAGTCGCCACGCCGGTAGCAGCCTGGCTCTTTCGGCGCAAAGCTTCGCGTTAACTTTTGACATACCTGTAAATCTTTCTTACTGAATAGACACAAAATTCATATATTCCCTCACAGGAATATGCCTGTTGAGGAATATTCAGATCATGAAAGCGACGCTTACTGCGCTGGCCGAACCAAACCGCTTGCATATCGTTGAACTCTTGCGCGATGGACCCCGCCCAGTGGGGGAGATTGTTGATGAGCTCCAACTCCGACAGCCTCAGGTCTCAAAGCACTTGCGTGTGCTCAGCAACGCCGGGCTAGTCGAGGTGCATCCTGCCGCCCAGCGGCGGATTTACAAGCTGCGGCCCCAACCCCTCCAGGAAATAGACATCTGGCTGGAACCGTACCGCCGCTTTTGGAACGAGAGCTTTGACCGCCTAGCCGACTACCTAGGAGAGTTGCAAAAGGAGGAGAAGAAGAAAAATGAACAAAAGGACTAGCAACGACGCGACCGACGCTTCAGACCGCGAAATTGCCGCGACGCGTATTTTTGACGCGCCGCGCGAGCTTGTATGGAAGGCTTTTGTCGAGTCTGAGCGCATGATGCACTGGTGGAGGCCAAAAGGCTTCAAGATGCACTTTGCCAAGTTAGACCTCCGTCCCGGCGGCGTCTTTCATTACGGTATGCAATCTCCTGATGGGAAGGACATGTGGGGCAAGTTCGTCTATCGCGAAGTCGTTGCGCCGGAGCGGCTCGTCTTTGTCCTTTCCTTTTCTGACCCGCAGGGCAGTACGGTCCAAGCCCCGTTTGAGTTGGATTGGCCACTGGAAATCCTGAATGTACTGACGTTTTCCGAGCAGAGCGGCAGGACGACGGTCACGCTGCGCGGGAACCCAATCAACGCGACAAAAGCGCAACGCAAGACCTTTGAAGCAGAGTTCAAAGGGATGCAACAGGGCTTTACTGGAACATTTGACCAGCTTGACGAATACTTGGCGACGCTTGAGAAAAGTGGCACAGGCAAAAGGACAGAAGGAGGAGGGCTGACATGAGAAAAATAGTTTTACAGACGATGGTGTCGCTTGATGGCTTTTTTTGAGGGGTTTAACAAAGAGCGTGTACTATGAAAATGAGCCGGCAAAACAGCCAAATTTGCCAGATTATTAAACACCCTCGCCGAGAAGCACCTGAACCCGGCGAGGGCGAACAATACATTCGACGCTCAAGCGCGTTAGGGCGCGCGCTTGACGGAATAATATGCAGATTTTTGCCATAACAATTAACCGGTCAAAAATTGACAACGCAAAGAGACTTTTTGTCAGCGAAAACCCCTACCTGAAGCGTGCGCAATGTGGTA
>DASUXB010000197.1:0-4073 GCA_036378195.1 Nitrososphaera sp. | reverse complement strand
CAACTCGTCAAGAAATTCATGGGAGAGGTCCATTCGAGTAAGGGCCTTGGCATCTATGGCATTTTCGACGTCGTAAAAGCGCTGCAAGGCAACATGGCGGACCTTGTGCTTGTCACAAGCGAGATATCGTACATGAAACTCGACTTCAAGTGCAGGTCGTGCAAAAACGTGCAGGAAAAGATAATCGACCGCGCGGCGCTCACCGCGACAAAGCAGGACGTCCTGTCAAAGCCTTGTCCCGTCTGCGGCGCATCGGATTTTGAGGTTGTCGAAAAGGACATCGTGGACTATTTGCAGGAACTTGCGACAATGACCGGAACTAGGCTTGAGGTGATTTCAGGCCAGACAGAAGAAGGTGCGCAGCTGGGGTCGCTTGGCAAGATAGGCGCAGTCCTGCGCTACAGGATCATGCAGTAGGACTGCAAGAGCAGCTGGCAGTTTCTTTAAAGCAGCCAGAACACACAAAGAACGTATCGCAGCCGAGAGGCGAGCAGGCTTCAAAAGACTTGATCTCTCTGCCGCAGGCGCACTCGTCCACGATAGGACTCGGGTGGAAAAACATATCTAGCTTGCGGCCACCACGCGCCAGCCGCCCCGGTTTGTAGATAATCAGCAAAAGATGAGCCCATAAAATCCATCACGCACAAAAACAGTAAAGCCCTTACAACAGTTTTCTACATTTTTCTCAAAACTCTTTTAGTTTTTCAAGGGTCGCTGTGTACCGATGAACAGGAAAACGACAACGCTGGCCGCAGCGATTGCGGCCATTCTGGCAACAGCTGCGTTCGCTCTTGCAGGTCAGGCGGCCTATGCTGCCAATGTCAACATCGACATCGTGGCAGGAGCATCGACCAAGTCAAACGACGCATTTTCTCCAAACCCCGGCCAGGCGCACGTAGGTGATACAGTCACATGGACTAACAAAGACAGTGCAATTCACACCGTAGAGTCTGGTTCCAATGGAACTCCAGATGGCAAGTTCGGCGTCCAACCAGATGGCAAGACTCCGATACTCATTCCGCCAGGCAAGACGTCTGAATTTAAACCAACTGCAGCAGGCGACTACAAATACTTCTGTTCGCTTCACCCAGCAATGGTCGGCGAACTCAAGGTATCCTAGATAACAGCTGAGTACCGCAACACATGCACACGCATACACACACGCAGAGAAAAACTGACTGACCGGTTTTTGTCTTTCCACGGTCAGGCTGCCTTTTTATGCGCAGGGAAACTAAAGTGCGTGCAAGCTTGCCCTCATTTTCAGGTCAGAACCGTTAGAGCAGATTGTTAATCGTTGCACCGTGCGCATATTTAATAAAGGTAGACAGCTTACCTCTCATGAGATGGCCACTCAACTCAAGGTTCACCCGTCGTTTTTCAAGGAATTCGCAACCAAGACGTGGGTTTCCCCTACGGAAATCGTCAAGGAGCTGATTGAAAACGCCTTTGACGAAGACGCGACAAAGGTTCTCGTCACGATCCTGAAGAACGGCATATCGATTGAGGATGACGCAGGAATGGACCAGAATGGCATGGAAAAATTCCTGCTTCTCGGCTCGCCTCACAAAAAGGTCGAGTCTATTTCGCCAAGATTAAAGAGGCTCAGGACGGGCAGGTACGGCACCGGCAGGCTGTCGTTTCTCACGTCTTTTGAGAGCATGAAGATAAGGACAAAGCGCGGTCCGTTCCACAAGGCGTTCATGATAGACGGAAACGTGCTTGACAGACTTTTCACCGGAAATGCCGCACTGGACGACCTGAACGAGCCGGCTCTAAAGCGCGACGGCACAGAGCTCGTGATGTCTGGGTCAAAGGTCGAAAGCGACGTATTCAAGCTATCAAAGGAAATCCGCAAGCTGGCAATCCTGAGGCAGCCGATGTTCGAGGTATGGATAAAGTCTGCAGATTCGTTCTCAGAATGGGACTTTTCCAATGCGCAAAAGGTAACGGCGCCGGACATACAGGGCCACAAGGTCCCGGTAAGCCTTGACGGCGGCAGGATAACCGGTGAGATAGTGATAGCGCGCAGGCCACTTTCAGACGAGGAACGCGGTATAGCAGTCATGGTTGGAAACCACATCGTGACTCGCAGCAACTTTGGCTTTGACACAAAGCTCAGCCGCGTCACGGGCTATGTCAGGTGCGACACCCTCACTTCGAGGTTTGCCGACAAGTCGGCGTTGATAGAGGACGAGGAATACGTAAAATTCAACCAAGCCATGAAGACGTTTGTAATTGACACCGTAATCCCAAGCTTGACAGAGTACGAAGACGTGCTCATTACTAGGGAAGAGTCCAAGATATACAGGGAGATAGACAAGGTCCTCGGCCAGGCTATGGTGGAGACTCTGGAAACGCAGGAGGAGGTGCAGGGCTACGAGATGGTCGACGTAAAGGAGGTCGTCAGGACGACCAAGTCAGAGGAGCAGGAAGAGGATGAGCGTCCGACAAGGTCATCTGCCGGCGCGCAGGTGCAGGAATACGAGGAGGTCAAGCCGCTTGCACCGGAAAGCAGCGGTATGAGCAAAGCCGAGCACGCAAGGCAAGAAACTACAGCTGAACCGCAGTCGTACAGGTCCGTGCCTGTCGAGGAGGCGGCAGCAGGCGTCCAGGGCGAGGTAGTCGACGTCGTCGATGAAAAACAGGTTGACGGCACGGTCATAAGGACGAAAAAGATCCGCAAGCCGATAGTGAAAAAGACGTTTGCGCTAAAGAGGATTGGCTTTAAGGTAATCCCGTACGAGGACGAGTCTGATTCAAGGTACAGTTTCACAAGCGATAATGTCGTTTTCGTGAACAAGGCCAACTCGACGTACAAGGCAGAATCTTCAAGGGGCGACGAGTTTTTGCTGAGGCACATCATCAACATGGTCGCAGAATCGATAGCAAGCGCCAAGCACCCAGAGGGCAAAGAAGCTCTAGAGCTCCAGAACCGCCTCGTATCAGAAGCAATCAGGATACACGACTATTCCGTCCTAAAGCACGCCTAGGCGGACGGAAACGACTATATCTAACTGCCAGCGCGAATTAGAGCGATAGACATATGGCCTTTGAATTCATGCCGGGCGCTACCGTGGTAGGAATCTCGTATAACGATGGCGTGGTCCTGGCCGCAGAAAAGAGGATTTCGTTTGGCAACTTTGTCGTGAACAAGAACATGAAAAAGACGTTCCCCGTCACACAGCACGTAGGCGCTGCCTGCGCAGGCATGGTGGCAGACATGACAGTCCTTGTCAGGCAGGTCGAGGCATTGGCGAAAATCCGCAAACTTGAGACAAGGCGCGAGGTCGCCCCGAACTCTGTGGCGAAACTGATGTCGGTAATAATGTTTGAGCGCAGGTATTTCCCGCTTCTCACTCAGGTCATAGTCGGCGGCGTAAACGACAAGCCAGAGATCTACACCCTTGACCCGCTTGGCTCCGTCCTTCCAGATAAGTACGCGGCCGTTGGCACAGGTGCTGAAATGGCGCTAGGCATCATGGATGCCGAGTTCAAGCAAGGCATGAGCGAGGAAAACGCTAGGGAACTGGCAATAAAGGCGATCAAGTCAGCAACGCAGCGCGATGCCGCTTCAGGCGACGGAATAGACGTGTTGGTTGTGACTCGTAACGGCACAAGGGAAGAGACTGTTCCGATAAGAAACTAGGCTTTCCTCTTACTCGGGTCCTATTATCAAGAGATCCGCATCTTTCTTTCTTCCCAAGACTTCAATCGACTCAAACCACGAGATCTTCTGAACACCGGAAATAGACTTGATTTTCTCAGATGTTTCTATGAATTCTTGATTGCTGTCCAGTATTGCTTCAATCTTCAGGTCCGCTCCATCCCCAAACGTACGCGTAAGGGCACTTACTTTTTCAAGAGCAAGAATTTCTCTTGCGACTTCAGATGTATCTCCGACGCCAAGTGATACGATAAATGTAACGTGCTTTTTGCCGAATTTCTCGTATCTCAGGCTATATGATTCACTGATGAATTCTTCTTCAAGTCGTTTCCGCCTTCTTTGAATAGTGCTTAGCGGTATGTTTAGGTCCTTTGACAGCTGCAAAGAAGATGGATTTCCACCGCATTCT
>DASUXB010000196.1:0-3859 GCA_036378195.1 Nitrososphaera sp. | reverse complement strand
TATGAGGAACCTGTCGGATATCTCGTAGACCATGTTGTTATGCTGCGTAAAGATAATCGTCTTGGCACCCTTGTTCTCCGCAAGGATTTCCTTCAGCTCCTCCAGCTTGGCCTTGCTGTTTAGCGCGATGTTTGTGGCCCTGTTCCTTGCCAGCAGGGCTTCCCGGGCCAACGGGTTTCTCCCTGACATCATTATCAGCTTTTCAAGAGAAATCATATAGCGGGCTACCGCAGAGTCTCCCACGACTCCTCCTAGCCTGTTCAGACACTCGTGATACTTGTGCATGTTTGCCTTGTACTCGACAAGCTCTTCTGGCAGCAGCTCCACCTTCCTCCTTTCAACCTCGTACTGGGCAAGGTGCTTTTGCCTTGCAAGAACATCGGGGCTGACTTGAAAGACTACTTCGCCCACAAGCCTTGGCAAATCCCTGTGGAGTTCATCTTCCCGTTCAATAGTTGCGGTGAGCCCCAGCCGGAAAGGAGTGGCCATCTGCTCGGCTATCGTCCTGTAGCCGGGCGCTGCAAGGTGGTGCACCTCGTCAAATACCACAAGCCTGAATTTGTTGCCAAGGAACGCTGCGCGCAGATACGCCGAATCGTACGTCGACACTGTGATTGGCTGAATGTCTTCCACTCCGCCTCCTAGGTTTCCTATCTTTTTCGTCGTATTCGAGTCGGCAGCAAAATATCTTGAAAGGACGGACGTCCACTGGTCCACCAGATCCAGCGTCGGGACGACCACCAGAGATGCGGCATTTGCCTTTTCTATCGCCTTGACGCCGACAAGGGTTTTGCCGGAACCAGTCGGCAGGACAACGCATCCTCTCAGGCCGGCATTCACCCAGTTATCAAATGCCTTTTGCTGATAATCCCTTAGGGACGGTAGTGGCGACGGTTGAGATGATAATGATGATGACGACGGTGATGAAAAGTCATCGTTGTTATTATAGTGATGGTCAAGCGGCAAGAAAGTCAAAGCGTCTGAAAAATAGACGCGGTCGTCGTATTCTATGCCGCTTTCTTTCAGATACTCTACAATATTTGGATAGTACATGGCCTGCGCTCGCAGCGCGTTTATCCTAGGGTCCAGCGTCGCAAACGGTATGTGTGCGAGGCCCTCGATTACTATGGTGCCCCTGTCATATCTCAGTACGGCTCTGAGCACAGAGAAAATTTTAGCAAAAAAGCATTAAAAGCCTACTGCATCCCAGCGTCTTTCCTTTTTTTATAATCATCATCATCTCGCCTGCTGCTCCCTGCCCTCTTCCAGGAGCGGAATTATCGGGTGCGCTATCTTGCCCTCGATGAATTCCGATACCCCTGTCTCTATCAGCTGCAACTTGGCTTTTGGGTTGCCTCTGAACCGCGCAAGCACGGACTCGTAAAAGGGAAACCCACTTGGGTCCGAGATAGCCCGGGAAGTGAGGCACTTTTCCACCATCTCTACCCTTTTCTCAAGCTCCAGTTCGTCCAGTGAAGCGGCGACTATCATGCCCGCGTCGGTGAGGCTGAAGGACGGTATCCCAGACTCTTGCAGAACCCTGGGCCCCATCTTTGTCTTTTTGCGGCCGGACTCTTGCACTAGCCCGTTTGGGACGAGGCACCCTTCAAGCTCTTTAAAGACATAGCCGTACGAATTGGAAAACGGCAGGCCAAGCTCGCGCGCCATGTCCCTTGCAACCGAGTTCCTGGTCTGGCCCGGGCTTTTAGCCAGCGACTTGATTATGCACCTCTCCTTTATCCCTCTAGAACAGATTCTATTGTCCTTGTACCGAGAATTGATGCGCGGTATTGCAACCGGCGCTTGCAAGGTAGGTCAATATCTTTTACCCTCGTCGCGCATTAATCCTTTATGCGCATATCTAAGGGGCCGGCAGAACAACAACTACTGCCATGACGCCAAAATCGCTGCTTAATTCTGCACAAGTGCAATAAATAGTAAAATCGCTCTTTGATCTTGAAAGTAATGCCAGAATTTCACATACAAAAACAAAGTGATCAGAATATATGCAAGATTGAGATATTTTCACAGTTTCCTGTAAAAATAATTATCATAAAGCCATTGCCGTGATCTTTTATCAATCGTTTATCACAAAAATTAAACATTTTTTTATATACCCAGACGTGAATTAGCGCAAATATGCCTGAACCCAAATGGCGTCTGTATGCAATCCTAGCAATAGTTGCATTCCTAGTGGTTTTAGGACTTTCACAGCAACAATACGCCTTTGCGTACGCACCAAACGACCCTGCAGTGCCATACCACTGCTGGCAGAAGAACGACGACGGCACCTTAAAGACGGTGACCGATAATGCTACTGGCGCGCCAAGCCTAGTGCCCTGCGAAATCAACACGGGCGACAACGCGTGGATGCTGACATCCTCTGCGCTCGTGCTCATGATGACACCCGCAGGATTGGCAATATTCTACGCAGGGCTTGCAAGGCAAAAGAACGCGGTGAACACGCTGCACATGGTGTTCATAACAACCGGCGTAATCGCGATACAGTACGTGCTGTTCGGATACAGCCTCGCATTTGGCCCTGACGCAGGCGGCTATGGCTTTATCGGCACGCTTGACTGGGCTGGACTGCAAAACGTTCTCCACGATGTCCCGTCAAACGCATACGGGGGAATAACCGGAACCACGATCCCGCACCAGACCTACATGATATTCCAAATGATGTTCGCCATCATCACTCCTGCGCTTATCGTGGCGGCAGTCGCAGAACGCATGAAGTTTAGCGCCTTTATCATATTCATCGTGATATGGGCTACATTTGTGTACGACTTTGCCGCTCACTGGACGTGGCAGCTTGCGCCTGACAACTATGGCAGGAACCCTGGATATACTGCTGGTTGGGGT
Organism: Nitrososphaera sp.; assembly: GCA_036378195.1. Classification (GTDB taxonomy): domain Archaea; phylum Thermoproteota; class Nitrososphaeria; order Nitrososphaerales; family Nitrososphaeraceae; genus Nitrososphaera. Next base: position 994 of record DASUXB010000196.1, on the reverse strand, counting down.
GGGGCGTTTGGCTCGCTAGACTTTGCAGGCGGAACAGTCATCCACATCACATCTGGTTGGTCCGGGCTTGTCATAGCATTAATGCTTGGACGCAGGCTGGGCTACGGCAAGATTCCGATGGAGCCGCACAACATCTCCCTCGTAGTGCTCGGTGCAGCTTTGCTGTGGACTGGCTGGTTTGGCTTTAACGCCGGCTCGGCCGCAGCGGCAGCAACGAATGCAACAAGCGCGTTTGTCGCAACCCAGATTGCAACAGGCATGGCAGCAGTCACGTGGTCGCTCATATCGTGGGGCCACACAGGAAGGCCGTCTACAATCGGCGCAGCCTCTGGCGCAGTGGCAGGCTTGGTGGCAATCACGCCGGCATCCGGCTTTGTGTCGCCCATGTCTGCGATAATCGTAGGCATACTGGCGTCCATAGTCTGCTATGCGGCAGTCGCGTTCAAGAACAAGCGCAAGTGGGACGATGCGCTCGACACCTGGGGCGTACACGGTGTCGGCGGCCTTGCTGGCGCCCTTCTGACAGGAATCTTTGCAGAAAAGAGGTTCACACCGTGGGGACACGATGGTCTTGCGTTTGGCAACCCCGCGGCGCTGTACCAGAACGCAGTTGGAGCGTTTGCAGCCCTTGCGTGGGCGATGGGCATCACCGCTGTCATTATCAAGATAATGGACGCAGTATGGCCTGGGGGCATCCGCGTGACTCCAAAGGAAGAGGAAGTCGGACTCGACCTTGCGCAGCACGGCGAGAGGGCGTACGTGACAGAGTAAGTAGGAGGATGTTTCTTCCTCTTTTGGTGGGCATATGCTAGCCACAGTCCCTCCTTCTCCTCCCTGTAACGTATGGATCTTTCCGGGTACTGGGGGAATGCTGCGTAAGAGGGGAGCCTACCAACGGTTCATAATTGTCTGCATGGCCCAACAGGTGTCCAGCATAACAAAGAGGGTTCTGGCAAGGCAAATAGCCAAGAAATTCGGCATGTCGCTTCGCAAC
>DASUXB010000195.1:0-14215 GCA_036378195.1 Nitrososphaera sp. | reverse complement strand
AGGAATCCTCTGTCACGTCAAGCTGCATTGTACGGATGTCAAGGTGTTCCTTCTCTGCAATTGTTCGAAGGTTGCTGGCCTTGGCGAGATCACGCATCGTCGCGTAAACAACAAAGCCGTTTCTGGCCAGCATCAATGCTGTTTCAAGGCCGATACCGCTTGAGCTGCCCGTGATGACAGCTACCCTTTGTCTTTTATCATCTGATGGGGAAGGCATCGAAGACTATAATGAGGAAATGATACTTAAGCATCCTGCATGTCCAAAGTTGCATCATCATTTTGGCATTGTCAAGTTATCGGATTACAAAAACTATCTCATTGTTATTGTCTATGACCCAAAGAGCTGGCAGGGCCCAAGATGAAATTGAGAAAATACTCCAGGGGCATATTTTGGTCATGATGGCGCATTGCTGCTGATACAGACCATAAGAAGAATGACGGCAAAGTGAAATTCGACCTATGCAGTTGTGGGATCGCTTGCTGGAACAATTGTCCAGAAGATGTGAGAGTCAGTTGCCGGATGATAAGAAGCCACAAGAACATAGTACTGGACCACAAGGGTGTGAGGGCATACAACTAGGTGTCGAACTCTAAATTAGAAATTGTTTTAGAAGATTCTCCAGAAAATACTCCCAGCATGAATAATTCAGAGAATTCTAGAGCGATAACAGGAACTCAGGCGAGAAAGTCCGCCATAAAGTGGACATTGGTTCTTGGAATTATTCTTGCTGCGGTTCTTATGCTTACTACATATATCCTGCAACCTTTGGTTCCGAAAGACTACCTGATTTATCTACAAGTTGCAGAAGTCATTGTCGTCGGCTACTTTATCATCCTAGTTTTCAGCACAATTTCTTACAGGCTAGTTCTTACCCATTGTGCGCCTACTGCCAACTCGATCAAGAGTTTGGTCCGAACAGTCGGTGCCATAATAGTGATTGCATTCGTAATTTCATATCTGTCGCAGAATCCCATAATAGCTGCATCCATTAGCACTATCTCAGGGCTTGTTATTGGTTTTGCTTCTTCAAATTTAATTGGGAACGTCATCGCAAGACTGTATCTGGCTATTACAAGGCCGTTTAGGATAGGGAATAGCATAACGGTATTTGGGCAAAAGGGAACAGTTACAGATATCAGCCTTTTATACACCCGTGTAATTCTGGATGCCAATCAGGATGAAATGTTGGCACCCAACTCTAGCATGGTAGGTACATGGTTAGTGTTGGTGAAGGGGCGCACGAATGGAGCACCTGTCAAAACCATTTGATGAGGAGCATTGTTAATTTATTGGGTCACAAAAATTGTCAGCGGTTGAGGGACCGAGTAAAAGTCGCGCCCTTGCTTGACTTGTCCGTTCCGAGTCCAAAGTCGCTCAACATGGGAATGATAGCAACACCTAGAGTTTTTCTTGCCAGAAAATCCCTTTTTGCAAAACCAGTAAATAAGATGATTTACCAAGTGTCAAATTGACCCCGACCTGCGGGCCCCGCCAGGAAAAGCCACAGAAAACCCGGCGGGGCATGTTGGCACACTATAAGGGATTAGTAATAGTTTCAAGTGAATAATTTTAACGAGTTATGGAAACCCCGATCCCGTAAAATAGCCTGATGTTTAGGCCGAGGCAACTGCAGTGTTGCTCTCGAAAGCAGTTTTTATTCTCAATCACGGCGATTTTGGATTGGGCAGACAGTGCTCGCAATAAGTCCGAAATATGGTACTGCCCCACACCTCATAAAATGCAACGTGAGTTGCCACTGAAGGACAACTAGAGCAATACTGCGATGTAGATGTTGTCTCTATTTCATTGACATCCTCTATCGGCGTTGTTTCATATGGAGTTAGCATGGATCCAAGTGCCGCACAATAAAATAAAAGCAACAGGAGTACAAGCGAGTAATTTGCCATAGAGAAATCAAAATCATTGCAATGTACCCTTAACTCATTTATTCTATTATTTTGATCTTTTTCTGAAGTAGTTCCTATCGCCGCCCTGCGTAATCATGGAGCAAACTGATAAGGTATGCTGTCCACGTCTGCAAGAGCTTATCGAGACACACGAATGCTACGTTTGCTTTGATGAGCATGGATTTTTCATATTAGAACGCCCTCTACAGCTATATGCGGGCAACGAAGTTAATCAGAGTAGAGACGTAGAGGACCATGAAACGTTGCCATAAGCATGGCAGGAAAGGCATAAAATACTCCCACAGGTACGACGCCAGCTATTGTACTCAGTGTGATAGGTGGCTTGAACCCAAATGCAAACCGATAGGCAGGGAACCCTGCGCCGTTTGTTTCTCCAGACCAAGAAGACCTAGTATGGCAGAAATCCCCTAGATCTCATTCCTAATCCCTTTTAGCTTGCATATTCCGAATGTAACAGAGGCGTCCATCACAAAACCTATGCAACTCTGCCATGTCGATATCTCCTCTATGGATCAGCACTTCTACAGCGGCGTCTTTTTTGCATGTTTCACAATGCGCCGACTGGCAGTGATGCCTTTTCAGGTCTTTTGCCTTTCAGCACGCTACTTCTTCTTGGAAATAATCGCTATTCTTTAGATGCGTATCAAATTCCGCCTTTGGTACACATTCATCACAGTATCTCTGCATAATTGTGAATTCCGGTGTTTCAAACAGTACCTCCTTGGTCGCTGGCTTTGAGCACAGATGACAGTAAGAAGGTATCGCGTTTTTACGGTACAAGTGCTGTCTAATTTCGTACGTATGTGACATTAAATATATACAGTAAAACTATTATTTAGTTTTTTTAGCATTTAAAATGCAGTTTCAGGCAATGTATCCTCAACTCTTTTAATGTAAAGTGATGCAAGAGTTTCTGCAGAAGGTGTCCACTTCCTTCTTGCCTCAGCGAGTATCTGGTTTTATTTCGTTCACAAGTTTTTCTACCGATAACCACAGGGGACAATCTTCGACACCATCTATTAATGAGTCACGAGACCCAATTTGTCTCCCTATAGACGAGATACACTGACCACCATTCGCAGCAAGATCTCGGCAACCAAATAGCAAGGGCCGAAATTTGATTGCGCAAAGTGTAGATTTGAACCTGCAATCCCGAGCTTGGCAAGTCCTTTGCTCATAATAATCAAAGATTTTAATATCGAAGCTAACGCGGTTGTTTACAACGGAGCGGTCATGGTCTAGTGGTTATGACTCGGGCTTCCCAAGCCCGATACCCGGGTTCGAATCCCGGTGACCGCATTTTTCATGCCTTGACCGGCGGGAGGGCGATCTAGCAGTGTCACACCTATGATTCAGAAATGGATGTCCTTTTTTGTTTTCATTTTTTGGCAAGCAGTTTGCGGGCGGATTGCAATTCAGCAAGATGTTTGGAATCTAGTTTCGGGTAGCTCATGTCAAGTCCCTTCAGGGTATCCAGAACTATCTGGGAAATGATAAGCCGGGTGTTTTCCTTGTCATCGGCAGGAACAACATACCAGGGGGCGTGGGCGGTGCTTGTTGCATGGAGACAGTCCTCATAAGCCTTCATGTAGCCACGCCAAAACTTTCTCTCCTCAACATCTGCCTGGCTGAATTTCCAGTTCTTCTTTGGATCGTCAATACGCTGGAGGAAACGCTTTCGCTGTTCCTCCTTTGAAAGGTGGAGAAAGAATTTGATTATTCTTGTCCCATTATGATGCAAATGCTTCTCAAGGTTCACAATAGAATTGTACCTTTGTTTCCAGAACTTTTTCCCATCAGCTAACTCTTCTTTCTCCAGCCCTTCGCTGCAAAGGATTTCTGGGTGGATACGAGCGGCAAGCACCTCTTCATAATAAGAACGGTTAAAGATGCCAATCCGTCCCCGTTCAGGCAGGGAGAGGCAGCTTCTCCACAGAAAGTCATGTTTGAGTTCTGTTGACGTAGGATGCTTGAAGCTAAACACCTGGCAGCCTAGAGGATTAACGCCGGACATCACGTGCTTGATGGCACTGTCTTTGCCTGCCGCATCCATTCCCTGAAAGATCATTAACAAAGAGTTACGGTTCGACGCAAAAAGCAGATTTTGTTGCGAACTCAGTTTTTCGATGTGATCATCAAGTATCTTTTTGTACTCCGCGGTTGATCCGTATAGGGGCTTTACATTAGTCGGCCAGTTCTTCAGTTTTACTTTTTTCCCAGCTGCTACAACAAAATCCTCAGAATTAATCTTCATCGTTTTCGATTGGCACTGGTGAATATATTATAATTTAGCTGGCTGTTTGCGTCAAAAGCGGGCGGCCTTGTTCATCTAATTTGTCGTGTCAAAGTGCCAAGTTCGTTCAAGGAGCTCCTTTGTTCACAACATCGATACTTCTTGGTACGTCATTATGCCGTTGTCGTCTACCATGCGCTTGATGTCTGGAAGCAGCGGGAGCAGCTTGTCTGGCTCCTCCACGACTTCTATCACAAGCGGGTAGTTGATGGAGATGCCTTCGATGCGCAGGGTGGACTTGCCCCTCCTTCCAAAGCCATCGACGGCATTGACAACGGTGGCTCCCGAAATGCCTGCCTCCATCATGTAATCCAGAATTGCGTTGTAGAGCCTTTTGCCTTTCAGCTCGTCGTTCTTTTTTATCCTGATCGTCAGGCACCACATCCTTTTTGCCACCATGGGAAACTACTCTACCTTCCAGATCATGACGGACCTGCCAAAATCTGACATATTTGGATTGGTTGCCGTCTGCCATATATTTATCTCCAAGTGTTCTTTCAGATGCGCTTTTTCCTACTCCCGAGCAGGCGTAGAGAGAAAATATTGTGCAAATTGGTGTAAATCCGTAATCTACACTTGATATTTCTGGATTACATTTTTCTTGTTTAGTAATTTACTGAAAAAGAAGCCCTGTTTATATAGATCTTGCAGACATGACAAGACACATGGCAGCTAAAGCCAAGGAAAGACAACAAGCTCCCCAGCCCGGCGCGGAGCAGGGGCTTCCGGCAGTTTCCTCGTTCACGGACCCGCGGCTGCCGCACAACATGGAAAACGTCGTCAGCACGCTTTTGCAGGTAATGATAGCAAAAGAGATGATTTCGCTTGCAGAGGCAAGGCAGATAATGAAAAGCGGTGAGTCCTATCTCCACTGAAAAAAAATGTTTGCATAAAATTTTTTTGCCATCCACGTACCGAGGTCCGTCGCGCCAAACGTTTATCATCGATAAAGTAGTCTTGGAAGCAGGTATAGAATGAACGCGTTTGACAAGCACGCAAAGAGACTTGCTGCCTGGTGCGAGGATTGCGACGGCGTCTTTGACACAAAGCTGGAGGCGGACATGCACAGGGACCAGCAAGGGCACGCCGTCAGAACAACAGAATTCTGGGTAACAGGTAGATGGTAGCAGAGAAGCGACATCAAAAGATTAGGGCAGCGGTAGCAACATAATCACCCTTTTCTGATGCCGGAAAAAGGAGCATGTAGCACGATGCTCCGGACGGTTCGCACGACCTCAAAAATCGCCACCTTGACTTCGCCAAACGTGTTTCCAAGCAGCCTCACCATGACGCCGCTGTTGTTTGAGAGAATCGTGGCCCCTCCAAGGACTCCAGGTACGCCCTTCAGGCTGTCATTGATTTTTTCGCAGAGCTCGGCGACGTGTTTCTTCTCCGTCAGGATGTAGACGGTCCCAAAGGTGTCATAGTTTTCCAACATGCCAAACGGCTTCATGCTCCGCTTCTTTGGCTCCAAGATGGCCACATCGAAAAAGCGCAGTTTGTCCGTGGTCTGGTCGCGCCCGACTGCCTTTAAGTAGCAGATGTCATAGTCGAACTTTTCTCCCCGCGCGACCCTGCCGGGGGTGACTGCTTCCGAATACACCAGAGTTCCAGTCTCGTGGACGCGCAGGTTTGCCATCTGGTAAAAGCGCGAATCCTTGTACGGGATTATCTGGTCCGGGACGTATTCGAGGTAGCAGCCCTCACCGACATTGATGTTCACGACCTGCGTCGCAAAATTTTTCTCCATCCTGTACAGCCGGGTTGCGCCCTGGGTTGTCAGGTGCGCAAGCGCCTTGTTTTCAAGCGTAATGTCCATCCTGTACCTGTCTCCCTGCAGTATTCCTCCGGAAGGCGAGATGATGTACATGTACGCCATGCCGGGAAGGGCTTCTTCCAGGTACAGCGCCCGCTGCGTGTACAAGGGAACCTTGGAGTACTGCGTTTTTACCGAAGTCCTGCCAGTGTGCCTGTCTGCCTCAAGGCCTAGGACAAGGGCTCCAAGTTTGCCGGCCTTGCCGACTCCAAGCTGTTCGATTTTGGATTCGTACGCTGCTACTTCCGGCGGGATGCTTGGCGGAAGGTAGTATTCCAGCTTGTTGACGTCTTGTTTGTCTTCTTTTACCGGCTGTTGCTTCTTTTCAACGTCTAGCGATGGCTTTTGGTGCGGATTCAAACAAAACATCTCTGATGATGTGCTCTGCGACCTTGGCTACCCCTTCGTTCGTCTTGCAATTGACAAAGGCGTGGGGCTTGTCACCACGAACTAGCTTTGCGTCTCTGTCCATTATCGACAGGTCTGCGCCGACGAGCGGAGCCAGGTCTATCTTGTTTATCACTAGCAGGTCGCAGGTCTCTATCCCAAGGCCGCGCTTTCTGGGATACTTGTCTCCTCCCGACACGTCTATGATGTAGATGAAATAATCTGCAAGGGCGGGGCTGAAAGTCGTGGTGATGTTGTCGCCCCCGCTTTCTATCATGATGAGGTCCAGGTAGCTGCTATGTTTTGATTCCATCTCTTCGACGACAGAGAGATTCATCGACGGGTCCTCCCTCACCGCGGTGTGCGGGCACCCTCCCGTTGCAAGACCTATCACCAAGTCCTCTGCCATCAGCTGCTGGTCCCGGGCCAGGTTCCTGCGCATCCTGTCCGCGTCCTCTTTGGAAACGACGTCATTTGAGATTATCCCAACCTTGTAGCCCCGGGCCGCCAAAATGGGCACGACCTTCTCTATCAGCATGGTCTTGCCAGAGCCTACGGGCCCCCCTACTCCGATTCGAGGGATCCTTGATCTGCTCAATTTGCCTTCGCTCATGTAAATAATTTGCACTCAAGTAATAAACATTTTACTGCTCATCCTTTCGTGCTCGATCTGGATGATGTCTATCTGCGGAGCAAACTGCCATATGCCGTCCAGCGGCCTGTCGATGAACGACTCTACAGTTTTAGAAATGGTCGGCTTTAATTCGTCCAATATCCTCTGGCCGTCGAGGTGCTGCAGCATGCCAAGCCTGAGCGCGGCTGCAATTATGCTGACAGAGAATGAGTAGAGCATCATCATTCCCGCCTTGCGCTTTGGGATAGAAAGCGCGCTTGCGGCAACTCCAAGGGCCACGGGATAGGGCCCTGACGCGCGGCCGTCCTTTATCGCATCTGCATAGTCTGCCAGCATTTTATTGTCCTGTATAAACGAATGGACGCATTTTACCAGCTGCGTGCCGGACCTTATCGAGGCACTGCGGATCTCCTGCACGAGCCGCATCGCGACTATTGTGTTGTCTACCTCAAGCAGAAGGGAAAGGTTGGACGCAGACGCGTGTTCGTAGGCATTGCCGAGCGCGGTGCAGTCGGCGGGACCTATCTGCTGCTCGAGGAAAACCTTTATCAGGTCTCGAAGTTCCGCCGCGTTCATCTTGTTGTTTTTTCTGCCGCCGTAAAAAATCGCTTCCAGCCCGCTGGACATCGTGTACATGCCGGTGGGAAAGAAAGAGTCCGCAAGCTGCAGCATACTCAGATCAGTTATCATGTCTGAAGAAGTATTGTCAGTGCTCATGCACGTCCAGCCCCTCGTTTGGCTCAAAGACCATCTTCATGCTCTTTATCTCCAAGTGATCCCGGAGTGGAGAAAACATTTTCGTAAACATTTCGATCTCGGATTCCGACTGTATCGGAAAATAGATCTTGCGGTCTTCCAGCTTCAGCGGCCTGTGCAGGTTCCCTATGGCGTGCCCGACCCGGGCAGGGATTTCCACGACATCGTCCTTGTGGAGGTTATCCCTTACCTCCAGAGAGATGACGTTCTCCGGCTCTAGTTCAAGGACGACCATCTTTTCGTCGGTGAGCAAAAGGACGTCGCCGTGCCGAAGCTTTGTGCCGGAGGGAAGCGTCAGGGCGATGTCTGTGCCCTTGTCCGTCGCCTTTCTCATCCTCACGCGCTGAGACTCCATCCTGTGTATCTTTATGGATTCGCACAGCAACCGCGACGACATTTCTTCGTGTCTTTTTCTCAATTCCTTGTCACGGTAGATGTTCCCCACGACCGAATCTATTGTGAGCAATGTCATTGCGCCCTGTCCTTCTTTTGCCCGCCTGTCTCTTGGTTATGCTTTACCGCCTTTATCAAGTCTGTGAGCCTCTGGGTATAGTCGACATGGCCCAGGTGCGCAAAGGCGGATCTTGGGACGAATGCGAACAAGAGCCCGTCGTCGTCCATCCGGACTTTCGCGCCATTTTCAAATTTCTCGGCTATGATGCAGGTGGTGGCCCTGTGGTCAGGATAGTCGAGGTTCAGGTGGGAGGCAGGGTCTACCAAACCTGACATCGACTCTATCCTGCCTGCTTTCAAAGTCACGTGCCTTATCCTGGAGCAGTCCACCACGTGCATCTCTTCATCGACATTGCTTTCTTCGACGCAGTGCCTTATCATTGAACCGGCTACTACCTCTTTGATTCAGAGAACGCCTGCTGGCTCAGGTCTTCGGCTGCCAGGTTCCTGTCAATCCTGAGGACGGATTTGGCGATCTCGCCTGCCGACTGGAGCGCCGTCGTCTTTACCATCAGCGGGTCCACCACGCCCATCTTCCACATGTCGGCCGGCTCCCCGGAATTGATGTCGATTCCGTACCCCGGGGGCGACGCCTTTGCGGCCATCACCTTTTCAAGCCCATTAAAGCCGGCGTTGGTGAGTATCTGGCGCATTATACTTTCAAGGGCAGTTGTCACCACTTCAAGGCCCACCTGCTCCAGACCCTTGAGCCGGAGCGCCTTTACCTTCTCCATCACGTGCAGTTCGGCCGCGCCTCCCCCTGGCACGATCCCGGTGTTAAGCGCCGCCTCTGCCGCGTTGACGCCGTCTATTGCGGCCCTCCAGCGCTCAAGGGACGTCTCTTTTGTCGTGCCTGACACTATCATCGTGACGATGTTGCGCCCCGACCCGCCTTCAAGGCGGATCAAATTATTTTCTTCGTCTTCACTGACGCGCTCGGCGCAGCCGAGTATGTCCGGCCTGCCAAGGTCTTCCATGACGCGGACCGGCTTTGCCCCGATGTACCGGCACAGATGCTCGATTTCCTCGCTAGAAATTCTAGCAGCAAAGACCCTCTTTGCGACCAGCATGTCTTCGACGGCAGGGTCAACCTCCGGCGACGCTATCAGTATCACGTTTGCGCCTGTGGACAGCATGGCGTCTACCGCCTCCTTTGATTTTTTGATTCTGTCGTTTTCCATCAGGAGGATTTCCTGGTACTTGTTGTTCTCCTTCATCCACGCCTCCTTTACGGGCTTCAAGTCGAGCCGGGTTATCATTATCTTTGCCTTGCTTACCTCCAGGGGAAGCTCCGAGTCCATCCTCCCTCTTTCAAGAACGACTCCGTTTATGACCTGGTCTTCCATGCTGGTCTTGCGGATGACCATTATCGACTTGTTGAAATCGTACTTGCCGCCGTTGAACCTTGCGTTCTCCCCGACCGCCCTCAGGGCGGATAGCACAAGGCCGGCGAGCCTTTCGCCGTCGAGCTTTGACGCAAGGGAGGTCCTCACCACCTGTTCGAGGACAGAGTCGTCAATTGCAATCTGCCTTGCCTCCTGTTCCAGCAGGCTGCACGCGTGCCTTACTCCGCTGTCTATCCCCTCGACGACCTTGGTTGGGTGGACGGCCAGCTCCTTTATCAGCCTCTTGCCCTCCTTTATCATCTCTGCAGACATTACCACCGCAGTCGTCGTCCCGTCGCCCACTAGCTGCTCCTGCCTCTCGGCTATTTCCACTATCATCCTTGCCACCGGATGGATGGCCTTTAGCGAGAGAAGTATCGTTACCCCGTCGTTAGAGACGTGCCTGTTCATAGTCTGGTCCACCAGCAGCTTGTCAAGCCCCTTGGGCCCAAGCGTTGTCCGGACCGTGTCGGCGACAGCCATCACGGCGTTAGAATTTGATTCGAGGGCGTTGAATTCGACGTTCTCTGCCATCGGCCGCCAAACTCCGCCAAAAAATGGGTTCGACATATTGTGTACTACTAATTGCATCATGCCGGCGAAGATAAAGATATTTCAACCAGAGACAGGAATATAAAAAAAGAATATTGTTCTGTGGCAGGCCATAGCAGTATTGTCCTGCGCCACAGGTTTTGTCAGGCCATAAAGTACCTCTGCGCCAAGCTCAGCTCCGCCGCTGGGTCCACCGTCGCTATCTTGCCGTCCAGCTTTACCTCGTACGTTTCCGGGTCTATGTCGATTTTTGGCGTGGCGTCGTTCCACATCATGTCCTTCTTGCTGATATGCCTGCAGTTCTTTACCGGCAGGCAGGTTTTTTCAAGCCCCAGCTTTTGCGGGACTCCTAGCTCAATCGCGCGCTTTGAAGTGAATGTGTAGCTGGTCTTGTGGACGGCTTTTCCCATGGCGCCAAACATCGGCCGATAGTACACTGGCTCTGGCGTCGGAAGCGATGCGTTCGTGTCGCCCATTATCGACCACGCGATGAACCCTCCCTTCAAGACCATCTTTGGCTTTGCGGGAAAGAATGCCATCGGGTACATTACAATGTCGGCATACTTGCCCACTTCGATGGAGCCCAGGTACTCTGATATGCCGTGCGTGATCGCCGGGTTGATGGTCGTCTTGGCGATGTAGCGCTTGGCCCTAAAGTTGTCGTTGTCGCCTGTCTCCTGCGGAAGCCTGCCCTTCATCTTCTTCATCTTGTCCGCAGTCTGCCACGCGCGTATGACCACCTCGCCTATCCTTCCCATCGCCTGGCTGTCCGAAGAATACATGCTGAGCACGCCTTCGTCGTGCAGGACGTCCTCGGCCGCGATGGTCTCTGCGCGTATCCTGGATTCTGCAAACGCGACGTCCTCTGCGACTGCAGGGTTCAGGTGGTGGCAGAACATGAGCATGTCAAGGTGCTCGTCGACGGTGTTCTTGGTGTACGGCCTTGTCGGGTTGGTAGACGACGGCAGTGCAAAATGCTCTCCGGCTATCTTCATGATGTCCGGCGCGTGACCGCCTCCGGCGCCTTCCGTGTGGTAGGTGTGGAGCGTCCGGCCGTCTATGGCGTTAATCGTGTCCTCGACATAAGCGCACTCGTTGATAGAGTCGGTGTGTATGGCAAGCTGCGTGTCCGTGGCGTCGCACGCCTTGAGGGACGCGTCCAGCACTGCGGCAGTAGTTCCCCAATCCTCGTGATCCTTCAGGCCACAGGCTCCCGCATCTATCTGTTCCAGCTGCGTTGCAAGCGACGGGTGCGAGTCGTTTCCCTTGCCCAGGAACCCCCAGTTCATCGGGGTGTCCTCTATCGCCTCCAACATCCTGCTCATGTTGAACACGCCGGGAGTGCAGGTAGTGGCGTTGGTCCCGTCCGCGGGACCCGTCCCTCCTCCAATCATGTTGCAGACGCCGCCGCTTATGGCGTCGATGTACTGCTGCGGCGCAATGTTGTGCACGTGGGTGTCAAAATGGCCAGCGGTGCAGATGGTGTGCTCGCCTGCGGTGGCTTCGGTGCACGCCGAGACTACCATGTTCGGGCTGATTTTGTCCATCGTGTAGGGGTTTCCCGCGCTTCCTATACCGGCAATCTTGCCGTCCTTGATGCCAATGTCCGCTTTCACGATTCCAAGCACAGGGTCCAGAATGACGGCGTTTGTAATGACAAGGTCAAGCGCGCCGTTTGCGCTCGTGACTCCGGGCGTCTGCGCAAGGCCGTCCCTTATGGTCTTGCCGCCACCAAAGACTACCTCGTCTCCGTGCGAGATGAGGTCCTTTTCAACCTCTATCATCAAGTCGGTGTCGCCTAGCCGGACCTTGTCGCCCGTCGTGGGACCATAGAGGTCGGTGTATTGCTTGCGGGTTAGTTTGAGAACCATATTTTTTTATCACCTACGCTCCACCAAAGCCAAGCTGCCTGGCTTTCTCTATCGCGTTGCGCATTACCACGCTTGAATTCATGCTGCCCATGGTCAGACCGTTGAACCCGTAGCAGATCCTCGCCCCGGCTAGCTCGCACAGTTCCACGTCCTTGCTGTCTCCGGGCTCAAACCTCACAGAGGTCCCGGCGGGTATGTTCAGCCTGTACCCAAACGCCTTTTCCCTTGGAAAGTCAAGCGCCCTGTTAACTTCGAAAAAGTGCGTGTGCGAGCCTATCTGGCACGGCCTGTCCCCCTTGTTCTTTACGGTCAATTTGACGGTCCTTCTGTCGGCGTTGCAGACCACGGGCTCTGACGACAATATGTATTCCCCGGGAATCATGGCCTTGTTTCCGGCCTCCTTCCTTCTTTCAGCGCCCCTTGCGGGCTGTTGTTGTTGTTTTTTTTTAAAACCTTTTCTTTTTTCTTGGCCATTTTTCTAATCTCACCTATTACTATTGGACTGGATCGTGCACGGTGACCAGCTTGGTCCCGTCTGGAAACGTTGCCTCCACTTGGACAGTGTGTATGAGCTCCGGGACGCCGGACATGACGTCGTCTTTTTTCAGCACGGTTCTTGCCGACTGCATGAGGTCGGCCACGCTTTTTCCTTCTCTAGCGCCCTCCACCACATAGTTTGCGATAAAGGCGACCGTCTCGGGATAGTTCAGCTTTATCCCCCTCTCCTTGCGGCCCATGGCTATCTGCGCTGCCGTCCAGATCCACATCTTTTCCATTTCTCTCGGTGCAAGCATCATTTCTGCAGGATATACCTCCGTGACTTGAATGCTGATCTGACTATTTTAAATTTAGAAAAATAAACTACTACAATAACAATTCTTGTCGATTTCCTCGTCACGCGCGATCATTTTCAGTTAATGTTAGTCTACGTAGACTGATTTCTGTCGCTGCAAGCTAGTGAAAAGAGAGAGAAGGATCAGGCAGGCTGGCAGTTTGGAGGAACTGCCACGCTCAGCCAGAAATGGATCTGCTGGTAGATGCCGTTCTTGCTTACGGGCAGGGTAAAGTCGCGCCTGTTTTCATCCTTGGTCCATATCGAAAGGAAATTGGAAACTATGGCCTGGCCGAACATGTTTGTCACCGTTGTTTCCAGCCCCTTTCGAAAACCGAGTCTGTCGATGTCAGAATACCAGATGAAATATGCATTTTCATCGTTTGCCATCTCGGCAGGTGTTCTAGAAGCCTGCTTCTTGATTTTTGTCGTTGGGTCCTTGCCTGCAATCAGGAGAGAGGGATAAGGCGCGAGGCCGGCTACGAATCCTAGGTCCACAAAATTTGTGGCCAAGCTCTTTTTTGTCACGATGACCCGGCTCGTGGTAAAGTCGAGAGAATAGTTCCTTGACCACCCGCCCTTTTTTTCGGAGCTTAATCTCAGGATAGTTGCTTCGACATTGTTTTCGTGGCACCAGTCGATGTACAGCCTGACCTTCTCTGAATCAGACTTGTCCTGAATCCTTGCGGTATAATCCTGAAGGAATTTTTGAAACATGGTCGGGGTCAATTCTGCTGCTCATCCTCCGGACATACGACCTGACGTGACAAGATAGGTGGAATGGCCATCATGCCGCTACGGCCTTGACCACCCTATGCCTGCCGGAATGTGCTGGAAGCCGGACGTGGCAAGCAGAAACACCCACGCGGTAAACACGAACGGGCCGGTCAGGGCAGGCAGCCCCCACACCCCAAAGAACTTCTGCAGTGCAGGCATCAGAAACGAGCAGCCTATCGTTGCAAAGACCGCCATTGCAAAGGACGCCGGCGTGAGAGGCACAAAGCTTGTCAGGGCTATCATCACAAGGACCTGATTGAACCCGTGCAGTCCCAGCCGGATCTCTGCAGTCGGGAGTTTCGTGAGTATGGCCATCGCAACTCCTATCCCCGACCCCAACAGC
Source organism: Nitrososphaera sp. (assembly GCA_036378195.1). Lineage (GTDB taxonomy): Archaea > Thermoproteota > Nitrososphaeria > Nitrososphaerales > Nitrososphaeraceae > Nitrososphaera. The sequence goes on along the minus strand of DASUXB010000195.1, from coordinate 187 downwards.
GCCATCAGGCCGGCCAGGTACAGAGGCGAAAACGGGTCCCACTGCGTAGTATACGCGTTCGTCCACCAGGGCCTATCCTGCACGCCGGCGATAAACGGGGCAAGCTCAAATGCAAGCGTAAGGCCGACGACCCAGAACAGCCCCGTCTTCCAGTTTTCCACGAACGTGACTTGGGACACGCCCTTCA
>DASUXB010000194.1:0-15171 GCA_036378195.1 Nitrososphaera sp. | reverse complement strand
GAGAAATTCAATAGTTTTCTCGCCGTCTTGATCCGGCGGCAATTGAGTGTCTTTACCAACTTTGTTAACCATGTTCACAAAATCAAGTATTAGCGCAGATGCTCTTGACGAATTCTTTTTTCCTGCAATTGGAAGATCAAGTGTTTTGAGCGGCGTCTTGTAGGGTGGTGCGAATAACACATCATTAACAGATTGAGCTAGCGACTCTATCATTGATTGTTTCGCCGTTTCAAATTTGGACCAGTACTTATGACCTTTGCCACTCCGAATAATTGCTCTTGCATAAAGTCCATTAGGTTGTTTTCGAGCTTTTAACAAAGAAAACTCCGTGTCATCAATTGGAGATGCTTCTTGATTGATCTTAAAAAAGGAGTTTTCCGCTTTCTGTGCGTCGCCATATACCCATTGCAACTGTACAGCTAGGACACCTAAGTTTCTGGCACGAGTGACAATATCTACTCTAACTTTATCCGGCCGGGTAGTTGCCAATTGAAAATCTGCGTAAGAACCCACGGTTTTATTCACGAGTGTGCGAGTTTTCCCTGCAATCGCTATCTGTTCTTCAGGAGTGCTGCCAAAGAAGTTGCGCGAGATCTTGCCGTCACCATAATCATCGTTTACCCAGGCAGCTAATGCGCTAAGCCTGTGCGCACCATCGATTACAAAGGTGTACGTTCCAGAGTTCTTCCAAAGAATAATCGCGGGAATCAGATCTCCTGCAACAAAACTATCTATCAAACCACAGATCTTTTCTGCATCCCATTCAGATGTTTCTCGTTGAAAATCAGGTTTGCGAATATAAGAAAAGAAAAATGACCCTTCCTTGAGCTCGTTTATAGATATTGCAGGGATATTGCGACCTCCGGTATTATCTGGAACATCTTTTACCTCAAAATCTTCACGAGGAATGAGTGCATCCAGATTGACCTTTCCCATTTCTAGGGGATTGGAAGTCAGGTCCATTTATCTTTTCTTGATCTAATTCGAGATTCTATTTGTAGAGGATTTGCTGGTGCTCGCTAATGAAAATCATAAACAAAAAATCTTATCAGAGCGAAGGGGCAAAAGCCTGCCTTTCCCGCTCGTATGCCGATATCTCGTCTTCGAGCTTGAGCGTGAGGCCGATGCTGTCAAGGCCCTCCAGCAAGAGTTTTTTTCGGAACTCGTCTATCTCAAAGTGCATCTCTTTCTGGCCTGCCTTCACTACTTGCTTTGCAAGGTCTATCTCTATCTCTACATCGCCGTTCTGAAAGAGATAGTCGACTTGTTGCGCCGCAAGCCTGACAGGCAGCACGCCGTTTTTGAAGCAGTTGTTGTAGAAAATGTCTGCAAACGATGGCGCTATTACTGCGCGAAAGCCATACTCGAGTATCGCCCATGCCGCGTGCTCGCGCGAACTGCCGCTGCCGAAATTGTCGCGGGCAAGAAGTATCTGCCTTCCCTTGTACTGAGGGTCGTTGAGCACAAAATCCGGCCGGGGCTTGCCATCTTTGTCAAAGCGCCAGTCGTAAAAGAGGTACTGGCCAAATCCCGTGCGGCTTACAAGTTTCAAAAACTGCTTTGGCACTATCTGGTCGGTGTCGACGTTCACTCTGTCAAGGGGCGTCGCTTTGCTTTTCAATACGGTAAACGGCTCCATTGCTAGAGCCACTCCCGCACGTCCACGAAATGGCCTTCGATTGCTGCTGCCGCTGCCATCACCGGGCTGACAAGGTGCGTCCTGCCACCTGCTCCCTGCCTGCCCTCAAAGTTGCGGTTTGAGGTGCTTGCGCAACGCTCGCCGGGTGCAAGGATGTCAGGGTTCATGCCAAGGCACATGCTGCATCCAGACTCGCGCCACTCAAAGCCAGCGTCCTTGAATATCTTGTCTAGACCGAGCTTTTCCGCCGCTGCCTTTACCTGCTGCGAGCCGGGCACAACCATCGCCCTCACACTTGGCGACACCCTGCGGCCCTTGACCACGACTGCCGCCTCGACTAGGTCCTCAATGCGCGAGTTGGTGCACGAGCCGATAAAGACGCGGTCAAGCTTGATGTCAGTCACAGGCGTTCCGGATTCCAGAGCCATATACTCTAACGCGCGGACAGCGGCCTTGCGCTCATTTTCGTTTCCCTTGGCAAACTCGTCGGGGGCCGGCACGCTTTCGTTCACGCTCAATACCATCCCAGGGTTTGTTCCCCAGCTGACCTGCGGCGCAAGCGACGCCGTGTCTATCGTTATAGACCGGTCGAATTTCGCGTTTTCGTCGGTGCGCAATCCTTCCCAGTATTCTACCGCGCGCTCGTACTGCTCGCCCTTGGGCGCATAGCGCCTGCCACGGATATAGTCAAAGGTCGTCTCGTCGGGTGCGACAAGGCCGGCCCGCGCGCCTCCTTCGATTGACATGTTGCATATCGTCATCCTGTTTTCCATAGAAAGTTCCGATATGGCATTGCCCCGGTATTCAAGCACAGAGCCGGTGCCTCCTGCGGTGCCAATTGTCCGTATAAGGTAGAGTACCATGTCCTTTGCAGTCACGGCGTGCTTGTTTTTGCGCCGGCCTTCAAAGTTGACGGCAAAGGTCTTGGGCTTGTCCATCCACATCGTCTGAGTGGCAAGCACGTGCTCGACCTCGCTTGTGCCTATGCCGAGCGCAAGCGCGCCGAACGCGCCGTGCGTCGACGTGTGGCTGTCGCCGCACACGATTGTCGTGCCCGGTATCGTCAACCCGAGCTCCGGCCCGATGACGTGGACGATGCCCTGGTCTGGGCTGTGCATGTCAAATAATGTAATACCAAATTCCCGGCAGTTGTCTGCAAGCGTGCGTATCTGCGTCGCAGATATCTGGTCGACTATTGGAAGTGACCGCGCCGTGGTAGGCACGTTGTGGTCCATTGTAGCGTACGTCAAGTCCGGCCGGCGCAACCTGCGGCGGTTCATCCGGAGGCCGTCAAAAGCCTGCGGCGACGTAACTTCGTGTACAAGATGGCGGTCGATGTAGAGCAAGGACGGCCCTCCTCCCTTCTCCTGGTGCACTATGTGGCTGTCCCAGATCTTTTCAAATATCGTCCTTGGTTGGTCGGCCAAGCGAGAGAGGAATTGGCGGCAGGGAAATATAAAACAAGTGAGTAGTAGCAAGTTTTAAATCAGGTTAGGCTACTCTTGCAGCCATAATATGCACCCCCAGGACAACCGTTACCCGGAGTATATCGCTGAGCAAATAAAGAAGGGTACGACCACGTGCGCCCTGACATGCAAGGACGGCGTGGTGCTGGCGGCAGACACCAGGGCAAGCGCCGGCCTCTTTATCGCCGACAGGCACGTCATGAAGATACAAAAGGTCGACAACCACCTTGCAATGACGATTGCCGGCGGAGTTGCAGACGCGCAGAACCTGGTAGACACGATGCGCTACAACGCCAACATATTTCGGCTTGCAAACAAGGAGATCATCCCGGTCAAGTCGGCTGCTAGGCTTTGCTCGAATATTCTGTTCAACAACCGCTACTTCCCATACTACGTCCAGATAATCATGGCAGGCTACACCGACAATGAGGGAGGCAAGATATACAACATCGACCTGTTTGGCTCGCTCACTACAGAGAAATTCATTTCCACCGGCTCTGGCTCGCCCGTCGCGTACGGCTACCTAGAATCCGAGTTCAAGGACGGCATGGGCGTAAACGACGCGTATAAAGTGGCGATGCAAGCAATCGCCGCGGCAATCCGCAGAAACGCAGGGACCGGCGACAGCATCAACGTGGCCATCATCGACAAAGATGGCTACCGCGAGCTGTCAAAGGAACAAAAAACCGCAGTGGGCGTAGTATTCTAGCCCACGGCATTTTCCTTCTTTTCTTACACGCTTTTTCCCGTTATTTCATTCACAAACAGGCTCGCATCCATCTTTGAAAACGCGGACAGCTCGATTTTTGCGCCCGGCCTCATGAACCGGCGTATCTCTTCGCCGGCGCCCCTCACTGACCACCAGTCCTCGCCGAACCGGTTCTGAAGGTGTCGTTCAAGCTCTGCCGCGCGTACGGCTGCTATTATGTAACTTGGCACGTACATTATTGCGTCAGGAAGTATGTGGTGCAAGAGCCAGTACTCGCCGGGCACGTCAAGCCCCGTGTATTCCCTCAGCAGTTTCCCGTAGAGGTCGCTTGCCTGCCTTGTAGAGAGTTTTTTGTGCCAGAACTCGGCCTTCATGAGCGAGTTTGCGGTGTAGAACGTGACGAAAAAGAGCTCCATGAAGTTGTTCCTCTGTCCCAGCTCGTCAAGAACGCGCTCGTCGGCCACGCCAAGCGACTTTAAATAGAGCCGGTTCTTTGTCAGGCGCTCCAGAAATATCGAGAATATCTCTGCTATTCCCATGGAAAAGCCGTAGCGGTCCCAATAGTCTGCCGATGGGTCGATGGAAGTAGCGTGTGCCGCGTGGCCCATTTCGTGGTAGCAGCCCTGCAGGTCAAAGTAGGGGCTTTCGCTCTTGTACAGGACGCGCACGTCGTTTGGCACCTGGACGAAAAAACAGATGGGCGACGGGTACTTGTCCTTGCGGTTTTCTGCGTCAATCTGTATCCGCGACAGGTCAAACCCGAGACCCTCAAGCGTCTTTTTCACCTGCGCGGTCGGGTCGATTCCGGCAAAGTGCTTCTCAAGGTCGGAATAGACGCGGTTTCTGAAAAAGTAAAAGTCGTCATAGTATTCCGCCGGCCTGCCGAGCACCTTTTTTGAAACATCAGCAAGGGCTTCACGGAACGGCTTTTTGGCCTGAGCGCCCATTGACTTGACAAACTCGGTCAGCTGCTGGCGTGTGAATTTCTCGTTTTCAAGATAGCCTGCAAGTGGGTCCAGCTTTTTGCCAGACTGCTTTTCGTACACGCCGGCGATCGTATCAAAGCGCACCTTTACCACTGGCGCGACGAATCTTGTATTTTTCACAAACTCGTCAAAGACTGCCTTGCGCTTTTTTGGGTCCTTTTCGGCGCTGTTGTACTGGCGCCACGAGCTCCAGTTCACCGGCCTCCCGTTGAACTTTTGCTTCTTTGAGACGACCTTGGCGTTGCGCAGGTCGTACAGTTTCAGCTCGAGCTTTTTGGTGGACGAGTCGGCCATGCTTTCAATCGACGACAGGTAGAGCTCTCGGGGCTCTTGAAAATTCTCCAGGAACAGCCTTGCGGCAAGCGACTTCATCTCTGCTAGCCCCTCTATCGCCTGTATGCTGTGCTTCAGGCCGGCGTACTGCCTGTAGCGCTCGTCTGATTCGGCTACGTATATGCGCTCGTCAAGCTGGCACCATTGCTCAAGGTTCATGCTGCCAGACATTCCGGCTTTTCATTTTAAAAATGTTATAACTTGGTCCAGCCAAGAAAAAGCGCGCATTTACTTGGTTTCTGCAACCGTCAGGGTGGAAGGCGGCATGCTGGTTATAGAGCCGGCGGGCAGGCTGTCAAAATTTGCATCTCTTGCAAGAAAGGTCGAGGTACCGCTTGCCTGTGTTAAAGAGGTAAGCGTTGAAAGAGCAGAGATAAAGGGCTGGAAGACGGCCGGCACAGCGCTACCGCCACACTACGCCGGCAACTTTTACGACTTTAAAATAGGCAGGATCTTCTACGCGCTTTCAGACAGAGACAAATGCGTCACATTCAGGCTGGAAGGCGCCAAATACAGCGAGATAATTGTACAGGTAGACGACAAGGAAAGAGTCGCGGAAATGGTGAGAAAGGCAGTCGCAGGATGATATTTGTATTTAAGGTTTTGTCCGAACGTTTGGACCAAGCGTTAAATCGATTTCCAAGCCCCACAGTGCCATGCGGGGAGCCACCACGAGGGCCCGTGAATCCTTTTATCCTTCTGACGCCATACGTAGATCATCAGGCGCTAGCACAGAGATGTCCACAAACATCACAAGGGCCGCAAGCGTCACCATAGTTCTTTTCACCGCCCTCACCCTCACCCATGCCGCGTTTGTGGACTATCGCTCTACGGGAGGAAACGACAAGTCCCTTTCCCAGATGCCGTACCTCCAAAACCGCAAGTTCGGAGTCGAGACGTCGCTGCTCTCGTTTGAGCGGGATTCGTGGCGCGGACAGGTGCGGCAAAAGTGGACAGAGTGCGGCCTGTGCTGCGGCGTATACGAGTTGCTCGTCAGGATGAAGGGCGGGCCGACTAGGGCCAGGCTGCTTGCGCTTCTTGCAGAAATGCCAAAGAACAAGCTCCAGCTTGCAAACGAGTCTGGCATTGACTGGAAAGCGGTGGACAGGCACGTCGAGCGGATGCTCGAATTCGGCCTTGTGCAGGTCGTCGCCACCGCAGGCACGTGCACGATATACGCGATTACAGAAAAAGGTGTCCGCGCGCTCGCACTTAGCGTAGATTGTTGTAAAGAACAGACAGAGTAAAAGAAAAGAAAAAGAGAAAAGGGGTGCGCTCAGGCGCCGGCCATGTTGTTGCGTAGCTCGACGCCCTTGTGGTCGTCGTTTGCCATCGCGGCTTCCCTGTGCATTTCAGAGAGGGCGCAGCCCATCTGTGCCTCTGGCTTGCCACGCCTCATCAGGCCGCGGTAAAGACCCGCTTCGAGCGTCTGGCCGTGTGCCTGTTCCCATTCCTCTACAGGGATGGAGTATTTCTTTTGTATCCTGTCCCTGTACCATTCTGGGATGACGTTGAAGGCGCAGAACGGGATGATTCTCAGGTCTGGCGTCAGGTAGTGTATGTCGCACCTCTGGAGGCGTTCCAAGTCCTCGTTGTATTTGTCCTGGAAGTGCATCATGCCAAGGAAGAGCGACCTTACGTGCCAGTTGCCGACCGAGTCAAAGTTGCGCTTTAGCAGTATGCTGGAGAACATCTTTGCCAAGTCGAGGCCGTGTGGCTGCTTGTCCTTGTCGACGAATGTCTTGAGCTTGCGGACGACTTCGAGCATTGTCCAGTAGCGGTTTGCGCCTGACCTTATCTCGTCGGCCTTCTCCTCAAAGTATTCAAGCACGCCCTTGATGTCGACGAATGCTGTCAGCGGTGTGAGCTTTCTTGTCTGGGTGTCTTCAAAGACATAGGTGCCTGCTCCGCACGCAAAGTGTATCGAGAGCTCATACTTTGGCTTCTTGCTGAACGCCTCGATGATGTTTGTCATGGGCATACACGATGGGACAGGGAACCACGCGTCCTTGCTTATCTCGCCGTTTGTCTGTTCCTCGATTCTCTCGATGCAGTCGGGGATTGTGATGCGGTATTTCTCGCGCTCTTTTTTGCCCATCCTGCCCGTCAGCGACACCGGCTGGAAGTTCACCGCGTGTACGACGTCCATGTGCTTTTGCGCGTAGCGGATGATCCCGCCCAGTTCGTGGTCGTTGATTGACTTTATCACAGTCGGTACGAATACTACTGTCATGCCGCACTTGCGTGCAGACTCTAGTGTGTATGGGATCTCCCAGTGGTTCTTGGGGTTCGTTCTAGGAGTCACTCCGTCGAATGAAAGGTAGAGGTTGCTCACGCCAGAGTTTCTCACCTGGCGCATCGTCTCTGGCGACATGGCCAGCTTGATGCCGTTGGTGTTTAGCTGCACGTGGTCGACGCCCTCCTCCTTCATTATCTTGATGAGTTCAGTGATGTCGTCGCGGAGCATCGGCTCGCCGCCGGTAATCTGGATAGAGTTGCCAGCAATCGGCTTTTCTGCCTTGAGTGTCTTCATCATGGCCCTCACCTGCTCGTGGTTTGGCTCGTACAGGTAGGCGCCTTCGAGACCCTTCTTCACGTAGAAGAAGCAGTACCAGCACGTGAGGTCGCACCTGTTGGTGATGATCATGTTGGAAAGGCCAGAGTGGGAAAGGTGGTTGGTGCAGAGGCCGCAGTTGTTCGGGCACGCGCACTTGTCAATCATGACGTTCGGGGCGTGTGCGCCCTTGCCGTCCATCCAGTAGGTGCTGAATTTCTTGTACATTTCATAAGAGCCGAAATAGAGTTCCTCAGTCTCGCCGTGCGTGGGACAGGTCTTGCTCATAAAGACCTTGCCTTCTCTTTCAAAGACTTCTGCGTCTAGAATCATGTTGCAGTCCGGGCAGATGCTCTGCGTGAACCTTATCGTTTTCTTCGCAGCAACATTCTTGCTGGACATATTGCTAATGTGAATTAGCTCCATACTACTATCTTGGAGAAAAAGTTCCAGATTTAATATATAAAGATAACGTGTCGATTACTACGGTGATTGGTGTATAGGCCAAAACTGCCTTTTTTGCGTGCCAATCTCAACGATTGTTGCCGCTGCTGGAACGTAAATATATAACGGCGTAATAATGCGTTCTGAGTTTGAGCATTTCCGACAGGTCGCGCAAGGCGATGGAGGACCTTGGCATGACCGGCTATGAAATACGCGTCTATACTTCATTGCTTGAAGCCGGCGCCATGACGGCTGCTGACATTAGCAAAAAGTCGGGTGTGCCGTATTCCAAGATTTACGAGGTATTGAACAGCCTTGAAGACAAGGGCTGGCTAGAATCTGACAGCTCGCGCCCGCAAAAGTTCTTCCCCAAGTCGCCTTCCACCGCCCTTGAGGCCATGAGGATGAGAAGCGAGAACAACTTTCGCGAAAGCCAGGCTGCAATCGTAAGCGAGCTCATGCCCATGTACACGAAAAGCGGCATCAAGGAGAAGCCGGAGATCTGGGTGGTAAGGGGCATCTACAACATCGCCGCCAAGGTCAGCGAGATAGTCGAAGCCTGCCAGCACGAACTGCTCGTGGCGCTTCCAAGCGTCGCGCAGGACGTCGCCAAGCCGATGCAGCCGGTGCTCCGCACGCTGTACGAGCGCGGGGTAAAGATAAGTGTCCTTGCGTCCGAAGACACCAGCGCTGACATAATAAAGGCGCTTTCGAGGGTCGCCGAGGTAAAGCTGAAGGACGGCATGTTCGGCGGAGGAGTCATCGGCGACAGCAAGCACGTCATGATACTTTTAGGAGAGGGCGTTGGCGAAAACGGCATGATGGACCCGATAGCGATATGGGCTGACCACGCGGCCCTTGCAGGCTTTGCCAAGGACTACTTCCACTACCTCTGGGCCGACGCCAAGGCGCAGCAGAAAAAATCCGGCAATAATAGATAAGGTTAATAGTTATCTTTAGACAAGCTAGCTCCACCCGTGGAGTCCCTAAAGTCCCGCAAATCCGACGACGAAGAGCTCTTTATCGGAACAGCCGAGAGCGAGCACGTCGAGATGTACCTAAAGGCGATATGGTACATCAGGGAAAAGGGCGAAGAAGTCAAGGTAAGCTCCATCGCAAAACTGCTCAACGTGACGCAGCCTTCCGTGGTCCAGATGCTACGCAAGCTCAACGACCTGAACCTCGTGCACTATACCAAGGGCAGCGTCGAATTGACAAGCGAGGGCGACAGGATTGGCAAGCAGATGATACGCAACACCCGCCTTTTAGAGGTCCTCATGAAGGACGCGCTGAGAATAGAGATAGACGAGGAGATGGTCTGCGGGATAGAGCACCACATGAAGAACATCTTTACCGACGCCCTGTGCACGCTTTTAAAGCACCCCAGAAAGTGCCCCCACGGCCACGATATACCAAAAGGCCGCTGCTGTTCCACCGCCTAGATCGTTTTTATGCCCTCCGCCACAACGTCTATGCGGATGGACATGCGGGCGGTGACAGGACTAGCCCTACTGACTACTTGGTGAGGAGGATCTTGAGTAAGGAGCCTGCTGCCCATCCACCTACCTAAAATTTCTCACAAGCTTGATAAATGACTAGATAGATTTCATATTTGCATTGGTCCAGATAGAAACTACGTGTTCTCTAGAGAGTTTCCGGAAATTCATCATAATAAGTACCTGCCGTTCGTTCATACCGGAAAGCTACATGCGCGACTTTGAAGTATTTCCAGAGCGCGAGGAAGGACCCGGCGCCATCTACATCGAGGCAGCGGACAAGGTCACGCTGAAAAAGATCCGCGAGATGACCTTTGTCAATGCCAAAGAGATCCTCGGCATCATATACTCTTCAAAATCCGGCAACACGCAGCTAAAGTGGAGGCAGACGCGCAGGCGCTCGGGCAAGGTGCAGGGCAACGCGTCGCCAAACGCGCTCGTCAACCTGGTCGAAGCCGGCGTCCTTACGCAGGAATGGGTAGACCAGTACATCCACGCCCAGGCGCCCGGCGGCGATGACGCGGCCAAGCCGGCGGAAGGCCAGGAAAACACCACCGCGCCGCCAGCATGATAGTAAAGCAGAGCGACGCTTCTGCAAACGCGCTTTTGGTAATCCCGGAAGACGCCGACGACCTGTTTACCCTCAGGCGCGTGGTTGCGCCCGGCGACTATGCGATAGCAGACACGACGCGGGTTGTCAAGCAGGAAAGCGACTATGGCAGGCCGGACAGGGGCGAGCGCGTCAAGGTCCGGTTAACAATCAGAGTAGATAGGATTGAACTTGACTCGTCGGTGGACCGGCTGCGCGTCTCTGGCACAATTACGCACGCTAGCAACGAGCTTGTGTCAAAGGGGGTGCACCACGCGCTTTCGGTTCAGGCCGGCGACATTTTGACAATAGACAAGGGCCGCAAGTGGCAGGACGTGGAGCTAAAGCTGTTGAGGGGGTCGGGCGGCGGCTCCTCCTCTTTGTCGTCGTTCATACTGGTGGCAATCGACACGCAAGAGGCCGCAGTCGCAAGGGTAACGGGGACGCACGTCAAGATAATACCAAACATATATTCCGGCCAGCAGGGCAAGCGCTACGCGATAAAGAACGCAAGCCTCGACTCGTTTTTTGCAGACACTGCCAAGACTGTGGCATCTGTCTTGTCGGAAGGCGACAGGATAATCATCTTTGGGCCCGGCGAGACCCGCAGGCGCTTTTACAACGCGCTTGACAGAAATGGCTTGCCAAAAGAGCGGGCGCAGGTGGTGGACGGGGTTGATGTCGCCGGCGAGGATGGCGTTTTCGTGTTCCTCCGGTCGCCGGCGATGAAGGACGCCATGAGCGCAAGCAAGCTTGCCACGGTGTCGGCCATGCTGGACCAGGTGATGCTCATGGTCAACAGGGGCGAAAACAAGTACGCAGTCGGCCTCAAGGACATCACAGACGCCGCAAGCATCAAGGCGATAGAGGCGATAATATTTTCAGACTCGGTCTTCAAGACAGCTGACGAGGATATGGTAGTGAAACTGCTCAACTCTGTAGAAAGCTATGGCGCAAAGACGTACGCGGTCGATTCGTCGACCGACATCGGCCTGCGGGTTTCATCTCTTGGCGGGATGGTTGCGCTTCTTCGCTACGCGATGCGATGACTTGGCGTCAACAAGCCACGAAAGGTACGGCTTGGACACGTCGCTCATCTTTATCTCCACTATCTCCGGCACGTCGTACGGGTGCACACGGGCAAGCTCCTCCTTGAGCGCCTTTGCAGAACCCTTGACCACCTTGAAAAAGGCGATGTACTCGGGCTGGTCCTCCACCTTGCCTTTCCATGAGTAGATGGAGCGTACCTTGGCAAAATTGACGCACGCGCACAGGCCCTTTTCAACAAGCTTTTTCCCGATCTCGGCAGCCGACTCTTCCGTTGAAAACGTCGAAACTATTATTACCGCCTTGGCCTTGCTCATCCCTCTCTCTATATCCTTCTCCGAAATAGGAGTTGAGGTATTTATTCCTGTAGCAGAGTCTCGCAGAGAGGGTTTGCCTTTATCACGATAAAGTCGTCGCTCTGCCGGTTCTTTGACACGACCTTGTCATAGTCGGCCTTGGAACAAGTAATGACGACGGTAGTCTTGTCGGTGTGGTATAGGTCAAACGTAGGCCCCTGGTGGCGCTCTACGTCGCCGATGTAGTCGCGCACCTTGGTCTCTAGCGACGACAGCAGGTCTAACTTGTCGCCCCTCATTTCATGCGGGTCAAGCGTCCAGGCTATCGCCACCTTGGTCCTGCTTGCCTTCAGGTCGCGCTTTTTCAGAGTCCCGCGCACCTGGTCTATCAGGTGCTTTGTGTAGCCCTCTATACCCCGGATGCTCCCGTTGACCAGGTACATGAGCGGGCCGGCGCCGTCTAGCGACGAGCCGATTATGCGCAGGTCGTACAAGCCTGAGGTCACGTCGTCGATGTACAGATCGGAAAACGTGCCGTGCATAAGCTCGTTGGCAGGCAGGTTGCCGTCAGTGGCCTTTTTGCACACTTCGAGGATGCTTGCCATGCCGGAATAGTGCGAAAGCGAGCGGATGACGTGCGAAAGCTCGGCAGAGTAAATGTCCACAAAACTCACCTTCTTTTTGCCGTCCGTGTCATACAGCATCTTGGCAAGGTTGTTGTCCTGCTTTGACTTCACAGAGCCTACCAGCATTTCAGTGCCCGATGCTATAGGACTAGAAGGCATGTAGTAGTACGAGACGTCCTGATCTGCGGCCATCCCAGTCACGTGCTCGATGAGGGCGATGTTTTCGTTGTTGCCGCCTATCCCTGCAGGCAGCATGTAGACGACGGACGAGCCCTTTTTGAGAGCCTTGACCGCGTCCTTGAATTTTGCCGCCACGTCGGCCTTGACGTCCGTTCCTATCTTGCGTATCCGGGGCGCAAAGAACAGGTATGACGCGTTTCCTATCGCCACGTCCATCGGCTCTAGGCCGAGGAGCGGCTCGTCCTCGACTAGGGAACTGACGTTTGGGTACGTGCGGGCAATGTCGGCCTTGAGCGATATGGCGTTTCGCAGCGACTCGTCAATGAGCGAGACCTTGGCGCCTTTTACCGCCATGGCAGAGGCTATCCTGTAGCCCTCTGTGCTAAGGCCGTACACGGCCACCTGCGGCAATGATGATCCCCCGCTCAAACTATGGACTGAGCTCCCCCGAGCAACGTGCCATATACGCGTTGTCATCAGTTAAAGAAAAGGTTTTTCACCGGCATAGGCCAACTTGCAGCGCTTGAGGATCTGGTTCGACATCCTGACTCCAAAACAGGTAATGTTCTTCAAGGACGCCGTTGCATCCCTGCGGGAAAAGGGGCACGAGGTCCTTTGCACATCGCGGGACTACCGCGAAGCAGTCGAGCTTGCGAGGATAAAGGGACTGGACCTGAAACTGGTTGGCAGGCACGGAGGCCCCGAAAGGTACGGCAAGCTGGCGGCAAGCGCGGAGAGGATTGGCGCCCTTGCAGACGCAGTCAGCGGGTTTTCGCCGGATGCCGCAGTCACGTTTTCGTCGCCAGAGGGAGCAAGGGTAGCGTACGGCCTTGGCGTCAGGCACATCGGCTTTAACGACTCGCCGCATGCAGAGGCGGTGGCGAGGCTCACCGTGCCTCTCATGAGCAGGCTCTTGTGTCCCTGGGTGATACCGTACTCCTCGTGGACCGGCTATGGCATTTCAAGAAAAAACATTTCGCGCTATCGCGCCCTAGACCCTGTAGCTTGGCTCAAGCACGATTCTTCGCAAGCAGACAAGGAAGAGGAGGCAGGACGCGACAAGAAAACTGTGCTCATCAGGCTTGAAGAGAGCAAGGCGTCATACATTGCTGACAAAAAGCTGGCAAGCACGGCCCTTGTGGATGCCGTCGTGAACGAGCTTGCACAGCGCGCCGACATCGCCATTCTGTGCAGGTACAGCGACCAGATAGAGGAGGCAAAGAAAAGGTACGGAAGCAAAGCAAGGATAATCGAAAGCGTGGTCGATGGCGTGCCCCTGATAAAGTCGGCCGGCCTGTTCATAGGAGCAGGAGGGACCATGAGCGCCGAGGCCGCGCTCCTCGGCGTCCCGACCATATCGATAGCGCCGGTCAGGTACTACGTGGAGGACTACCTAGTCAGGTCGGACCTTGTGGCAAGGACCCGCAACCCCGGCGCGCTCGTACGGCTTGCAGGCAAGATGCTCAAAGACGAGAAATTCCGCAAAGTGCAAAAGAAAAAGGCAGAGCGCGCTCTTGCGTCAATGGAAAACCCGACAAAAAGAATGCTTGCGGCTATACTGCAGCAGGATGATCGTCATAAATTATAAGGACCCAGAATAAAGTGGAACTACGCCCGGAAGCCCGGTGGAGGGGAGACGCGTCCTCCCCGCCGAATGTAGTGGCCAAGCATAGGGGCCTTTGGAGCCCTTGACCCCAGTTCGAATCTGGGCCGGGCTACTCTTACTTTTTCCTAAAAATTCATAACATCTTGCACGCGATGGCACCACGTGGGAAAAAAGGTATACGTCACAAGGAGGCTCCCGGGACCCGCTCTTGAAATGCTAAAGGGGTTTGACATTACTCTGCACAAGGGACAGGAGCCGCCCACGAAAAAAGAGATCCTGAAAAACGTCGCCGGCAAGGATGCCATCCTCTGTATGCTCTCCGATAGGATAGACAGAGAGGTCATGGACGCGGCAGGATCGCAGCTAAAGATAATCAGCTCGTACAGCACAGGCTTTGAGCACATCGACGTCGCAGAGGCGACGCGGCGGGGCATCTATGTCACGTACACGTCCGACATACTTGCAGAAGCCACTGCCGACATTACCTTTGCACTCATTCTTGCGTGCGCCCGCAACGTCCTTGCAGGCGACAGGATGGTCAGGCAGAAAAAGTGGAAGGTTGGCTGGATGCCCGACCTGCTCCTCGGCCAGAACGTGCACGGCGCCACCATCGGCATCATTGGCCTTGGCAAGATAGGCACTGCTGTCGCAAGGCGCGCAAGGGGCTTTGGCATGGAGATACTGTACCACAGCCGCAACGGCAACTCGGCGGCGGAGCAAGAGCTTGGCGCCAGGTACTCAAGCCTTGACGACCTGCTTGCGCAGAGCGACTTTGTCACGATACACACTACGCTGAACGACGCAAGCAGGCACCTCATCAACAAGGAGCGCCTGCAAAGGATGAAGAGGACGGCGTTTCTGATAAACACGGCAAGGGGAGCGGTGGTAAACGAGCGCGACCTTGCAAGCGCGTTGAAAAAGGGCACCATAGCCGGCGCCGGCCTAGACGTGTTTGAAAAAGAGCCGCTGGAAAGAAAAAGCCCGCTTGTAGCCATGAAAAACGTCGTGCTCCTCCCGCACATAGGAAGCGCCGACAGGATGACGAGGTCAAGGATGGCAGAGGTTGCCGCAAAGAGCATCCTTGATGTCCTTGTTGACGGAAAAGAGCCTGACCCAAAGTTCCTGGTGAACCCGCAGGCCCGGCGCTAGGGCTACGACTCGTCCCACTCTTTTTTCTTCCGGTCGTAATCCTGGCGCGTG
>DASUXB010000193.1:0-2360 GCA_036378195.1 Nitrososphaera sp. | reverse complement strand
TCGCAGCCGCCGTACAGCAGCCACGGGCCCCGCCCGCTCAAAAACGCACAGGATTCTATCTACGCCGGGCCTTCCACCGACGGCATGCTGCAAAGCAACGCGGGGTCTCGCCTGATGCTGAACCTGACAAAAGACGGGCAGGGCTACCTGGGGACATTCAATATAGGCGTGGAAGCAAACCGGCGATAACCGCACAAAAAAGTTTAGAGGGGCGTCATCGTGTCGATGAGCCTTGCATTTGTTATCTGGCCGTCGTCCTGGTTTATCAGGAGGTCGACCGTGTACTGCTTGCCTTTTGACAGGAAAGTCACGTTTGCGTCCCAGCCCTCCTGTTTATGCTCGTTTGGGAACGGCAATAGCACCCTTATCTTCAGGTCCTTGACATCCGGCCCATAGAGGGCCTCGATGGCACGGCTGGCTGCTTTTTCGACGTCTTTTTGGTTCCTTACAGGAGTCATGGCTTTTTTATCTACTTACTAAATATATAAATATTTACATTCGGCTGCCGAACTCTAAAATAGGTTGTACAGCCTCGCCATTGAGAGGTTCCTTGCAGGCTCGCTCGTCGCCACCTTGCCGTTCACCCTTACCTCGTACGTCTCCGGGTCGACGCTTATCTCTGGCGCAAGGTCGTTGTACAGCATGTTCTGCTTGCCGATATTGCGGCAGTTTTTCACGGGCAGCATCTTTTTCTTTAGCCCCAGCTTTTTGCCGACGCCGTTTTTTATTGCCAGTTTCGACGTGAACGTGAACGACGTTGAATACCTTGCCGAGCCCATCGACCCGAACATCGGCCTGTAGTACACCGGCTCGGGAGTCGGTATCGACGCATTGGGGTCTCCCATGAGCGAGTACGCGATGAACCCTCCCTTCAATATCATCTTGGGCTTGACGCCAAAGAACTGCGGCGTCCAGACTACAATGTCTGCTATCTTGCCCTTTTCAAGCGAGCCGACGTAGCTGGAGATGCCGTGCGTGATTGCCGGGTTTATCGTCAGTTTTGCCAGGTACCTCTTGGCGCGCAGGTTGTCGTTGTCGCCCTTTTCGTCTTTTAGTCGGCCGGCCGCCTTTTTCATCTTGTCTGCAGTCTGCCACGCCCTCGTGGTCACCTCGCCCACCCTTCCCATCGCCTGGCTGTCTGACGAGTACATGGAAAGGGCGCCAATGTCGTGCAGCACGTCCTCTGCAGCTATGGTCTCTGCGCGTATCCTAGACTCGGCAAACGCCACGTCCTCCGGGATGGACGGGCTCAGGTGGTGACAGACCATCATCATGTCGAGATGCTCCTCAAGCGTGTTTACTGTAAACGGCCTCGTCGGGTTGGTTGACGACGGCAGGATGTTGCCCTCGCTGGCTATCTTTAAAATGTCAGGCGCGTGCCCGCCGCCTGCTCCTTCCGTGTGGTACGTGTGGATTGTGCGCCCAGCTATAGCTTCAATCGTGTCGTCGACAAAGCCGCATTCGTTGAGCGTGTCCGTGTGTATGGCGACTTGCGTGTCGGTCTTGTCGGCGACTCTGAGCGCAGCATCTATCGTTGCCGGAGTAGAGCCCCAGTCCTCGTGCAGTTTCAACCCGCAGGCGCCTGCCGCAATCTGCTCGATGAGGGCCGGCTCGCGCGAGTCGTTTCCCTTGGCAAGGAGGCCAAAGTTCAGCGGGAGCTCGTCAAGGGCCTCCAGCATCCTGCGTATGTTCCAAGGCCCCGGCGTGCACGTGGTCGCGTTCGTGCCGTCCGCCGGCCCCGTGCCACCTCCTATCATCGTGGTAGTGCCTGCGCATATCGCCTCGATCGCCTGCTGGGGCGAGATGAAATGGATGTGCGTGTCAATCGTGCCGGGCGTGCATATCGTGTGCTCGCCGGCGATGACCTCTGTGGCAGAAGAGACTATCATGTCCACTCTGTCCATGACGTCCGGGTTTCCGGCCTTGCCAATCCCTGCAATCCTGCCGTTTTTTATCCCGATGTCTGCCTTGATGATGCCAAGCACGGGGTCCATCACCACCGCGTTTGTTATCACGAGGTCGAGCGCTTCTCTGCTCGTCACTCCGCTTGCCTGACCCGCGCCGTCCCGGACACTTTTTCCCCCGCCAAACACCAGTTCGTCGCCGGGGACAAGCAGGTCTTTTTCAACCTCGATTATAAGGTCGGTGTCGGCAAGCCTCACCCTGTCGCCCTTGGTCGGTCCATAGAGGTCGACGTACTGCCTGCGCGGGATTTCAAGTGTCAAGCGCCGGAAAACCCCCTCGCTTTTGCCTTTGCCATTGCCTGCCTCTTTTTTGCCGACAATTTGCCGTTTACAAGGCCGGAAAACCCGTACACCGTTTTTCTGCCGCCGTACCCTACCAGCTCTACCTCTCGCGTG
>DASUXB010000192.1:0-7043 GCA_036378195.1 Nitrososphaera sp. | reverse complement strand
TGTGGATAGACGCAAGCAGTTTTTCCGCGTCGACAAGCTCCAGCAGGTTTATCGCAAGTACGAGGTCGAACTTGTTTGGGTGGAATGGCGGGGCAAGTGAGTCAGCGACGCAAAACTCGACGTTTCCAAGCTTTTTCTCCTGCATCTTTTTGCGTGCTTCTCTGATGAATGAAAATGACAGGTCGATTCCTATTGCAAAGGCGTATTTCTGCGCAAGGAGCAGCGTACTGTAGCCCATGGAGCACGCCATGTCAAGTACTGTGCCGTCCATGTCGTTGTTTATGCCGTGCACCACGCGGTTGTACACCTCGTTTGGACGCAGGTGCCACCTCATGTGCTGTATAAAGCGGTCCTCCTCAGTGTGCTCGTACTGGGTCCACCTGTACGGGACAAACCAGCTTCCTCCCTCCTCGTACCTGTCGTTTGCAGTTTCGGGCGAAAGTTTGCTCCCCTTTTCCCTCAGGAACTCTTTCATCTCCTTGGTGCTGGCGCCAAGGAGCCACCTGCCGTACGTCTGCGACCTTGCGGCAGCGTATAAAGAAAAATCCTTGACTGCGATTGCCACGCCCTGGATGACGGGATAGAGGGCGCCGCACTCGGGGCACTTTAAAAAACCCTCAGTGCACTCGTTCTCGTTCTTGTCGTCGACGGCAAGAGGCTCCAGCACTAGCCTTATCTGCTTGTCGTTGTGCTGCAGGCAAACGAGATGGTGCGCAAACTGGGCCTTCATTAGTATGCACTGCCTGTAGACCCTATATAACCTAGAGCAGGCCGTCCTCGTGCAGCCTGTCAAGGAGCGGTGTCAGAAATTCCCTGACCTCCTTTTCGCCGAGAGTAATGTTGCCAGATGCACCGATTGCGACAGACAGCATATTGCGATCTTCTCTTGCGGTGTAGACCCTTGCGCCGTAGAGCGACAGCTCTTTTGCGTTCTTGGCAAGCCAGTCCTTCCAGAATCTCGTCCGGATGAGGTTTGCGTCAAGCGACGCTATGGCATAGTCGATGTCGATTCCCTCCTCGTGGTCCAGGAGGTCGAGTTTGGCCATCGGGACAAGGAGCGTGCCTTGCGCCACCTGCTCGTGGTTCTTGTTCATTTTCTCTATTCGATCGTCGTTTTCTTCCTCCTCCGAATCCTTGCCCCCGTAATGGGGGAAGAAATAGCCGGCAAGGGCTCCCTTGTTGTCGTAGACCTTGTAATACGTATAGTCGTACTCTATCTTCCACTTGATCTTTTCCTTGCCCACGAGCCTGCCGCTTGTTTAAGCTCGGGCGTATTTGTAGTAAGCTATGATCTCTTTGACGCTATCTTTTTGTAGATGATGATGGACACGACTCCTCCTGCAGCCATCACCACGTACAATACTGTAAGAATAGAGTCAGAGTCTTGCGGCCTTTCCGCCGTCACGACCACGACTAGGACATGCGAGTCTGCCTGCACACTCGTCTGGCCGGACGTGGCGGTGACTGTAAAGGGATATTCGGCGTCCTTCTGTATTTGTGCCGGTAGCGTGACTATCAGCGGCACTTCGGCCTTTAGCTTGCCTGTTACAGGGTCCAACGTCGCCTGCACTGGAAGCGCGTTTCCTAGCCGGAAATATCCCTCGCCATTTCCAAAGGTGATGCCTGTTATCTGCATGTTGTCGGCGCCCGTGCCGTATACAACTATGTTCTTGACGGCGCTCTCGCCGGGCTTGACCTTGATTATGGGTGCGTTTGCCTCGATGCTCATCGCGGTCTGGGCAGATGCGGCCAAGGTTGCCGGGACCATGAGCGCGGCTACAAGGATAAGAGCTGCGCACAAAAGCACGACCCTTTCCTGCGCCATGTATATGGTGATGCTTGCACGGCGGGATATTTTAACTGAAAACTTGTCCGGAGCCTGAAATGCGTCGAGCTTGGCGTATGGGCTGTCTGCAAGCGATGCAAAAGGCGTCGGCAGCGGCCGCCTATGACGTTAAAACTCACTTTCTAGTGCATACCTGGGCAAATAAGTATATGTGGATGGGGCAATATACCCTAGGGGTTGAGGAAAAACACCAAAACTATCCTTGCCCGTGACCTAAATAGCAAATCTGTGGTAAGAATAGACGAGCTGGATCTCAAGATAGTCAGCCTGCTTGTTGCCGGACGCGACAACAAGCAAATATCGAAGGACCTCAAGGTGCCGTTGAGCACGGTCCAGCGCAGGACGAGGATGATACTTGCAAAAGACATCGTCAAAAGCAAGATGGAGCCGAACTACAAAAAACTCGGCTACAACAAGGGCATGATCCACGTGACGGTAAAAGGCAGCGACGTGTCTGTGGCCGCGCAAAAACTTGCAGAAATCGACGGAATAGTCTCCGTCGCGGTCCACTTGGGCACCTCTGACATCGTGGCAGAGTTCGTCTATGGCGACAGCACTGACGTCCTAGAGACAATCTCCAAGATATGGAACATCACCGGCACAGACCGTGTCACGTGGTCGCAAGAAGTGTATGCCGTCCCAATCCGCAACAAGAACGTGATTTCCCCGCTGTCCTAGAGTCGTTGCATCCGCTGACCAGTTGCGACTGGCCGGTTGACATATGGTATCAGATACAACAAAGATTTAATACTAAAACATTTAAATGAATTGCTATCTGACATAAAATGTCAAACTTGGGGAAGAATCGCAATTTTGTGTCACAACAATCGGATCAGGTAAACAAACTTGTGCTAGATGACCTCGATATTGGCATAATCAAGGAAATGATAAAGGATGCCGAAGTCAAGAGCACATTTCTTGCGAGCAAGTACGACAGCCCGCTTTCGACCATCCAGCGGAGGAGGGCGAAACTTGAGCACACCATTCTAAAAAAGAAATACTACATAAACATAAGCATGTTCCACTGGCGCAGGGCCGACCTGATGATCTCCGTTGACGGGGATTGCGGAGAGGCAGTAGCCGAACTTTTGCGTAGCTTTGGCAAGAACATCATAAGCACGTCGCTTCGGATTGGCGACCCTCAGGCAAACATCGTGGCCACCGTTTTCTACAAAGACTCCCGGGAGCTGCTCAACCTGATGGACGGCATAAGGGCCATCCAGTCTGTAAAGTGCGTGAAATGGTCCGAAGTCGTAAGGGACTTTGGGCCGACCGACGCCGGCATCGAAACCATCCTGTCGCCTCAGGGCTAATGCATTCTGCTCAAAAAAATCTGCAAGCGGTCATAGCTTAAATTAGCCCTGCGACCACTCACGTTTCATGTCTGAAGCACAACCGAGCACACCACAGAATTCAAGCGCTCCACAGGGTTCAAGGGATGGACCACATGACACAATCTACATCGGCAAAAAACCGCTCATGGCATACGTCACCTCGACGCTCATCCAGCTGGCAAACCAGCCCAAGGTCACCATAAAGGCAAGGGGGCTGAGCATTGGCAGGGCCGTGGACGTATCGCAGATCACTATCAAGAGGATGGAAAGCGCCGGCTACAAGATAGGCGACGTCAGGATTGGCTCCGAGACTGTCAAGTCGGAGGACGGAAGGACGCGCAACGTCTCGACGATTGAAATCGAGATCAAAAAGGACTGAGCCGCAGGCCGCACACACATACGCATATACGCACGAGTTTTCTTTTTCCACTTTTTATATGGGCACCGGTCTAACGGTAGCGGAGCATGGGAAGAACCGCCGCCCTGTACCTCGCACACCTAAACCCTGTGACAAAAGCGCACGAATCGATAATATCGACCTTAAAGCGCGACTACTCTGTCTATGTTTTTCCTGTGCGCTTTATGAAGGACAACTTGGAGGTGAACACGAGGAGCTTTCCCTTCTCGTTTGAGCAGCGCAAGGAGATGGTCGAGTCGATATTTGGCGACTCTGTCTCTGTCTTGTCAGACTATACATTTTACGCTCCGTTTGCAAAATACATGCCGCCGCTCCTTTCTTCAAAATCGTGGGAGCTTCGAAACCAGATAGTCTCGCACGTAAAGGAGGGCAAGTTCGTGTCGTACACTGGAGACAAGGCCGAGCGCGTTATGCTCAAGATTTACCGCCTGAACCCGCTCAAGGCCGACAGGCTAGAAATATCTGCCACGTCGGTCAAGGACATGCTCTACCGGGAGGCCCTTGACAAAGGCGACCGGGGAACGTGGCGCGAAATGGTGCCGGCGTCGGTGGTAAAAGTCATCGAGCGCAACTGGTCCGCGGTCGAGAGGTTTGCAAGAGAGGAGGACGCGACTGCGCGCGTCATGGGCATGAAGTTTCCCCGGGAAGGATACAAGTAAGTAGGATTTTTATAAGCCACCACAAAGCTTGCCAATATGAAGGAAAAGGGCGCCGAGTACATCTGGTTTGACGGCAAGTTTGTCAAGTGGGAAGACGCCAAGGTCCCGGTCTTTACCCATGCTCTGCACTACGGCACTGCCGTCTTTGAGGGCATACGCGGCTACGGCTCCAAGGACAACAATGTGTTTATCTTTCGCCTGAAGGAGCACATGGAGCGCCTGCACCGCTCGGCAAACGTTTACTCTCTTGCACTCAAGCATTCAGTAAAGGAACTGGGCGACGCGACCGTGGAACTCTTGAAAAAGAACAAGATGAAAGAATCCGTCTACATACGCCCGCTCACGTTCGTGGGCCTGCACGGAATAGACCTCAACGTCACCAAAGACTCTCCAACTCACACCATCATAGTCGCTTTTCCATTTGCAAAATACTTCAAGGGCGACGGTCTGAAGGCCCGCGTCTCGTCGTGGAGGCGCATAAGCGACCAGACGACGCCTCCGCTTGCCAAGGCCGCAGGAAACTACCTGAACTCGGTGCTTGCCACGCAGGAATGTAGGCGGGACGGCTACGACGAGTCGATACTGCTTGATGTCGCCGGTAACGTGAGCGAGGCTTCCGGCGAGAACATATTCCTCGTACGAAACGGCAGGATATTCACGCCGTACTCTGCCGATTCCGCTCTTGAAGGCATCACACGCGAGTCTGCCATCACCATAGCCCGAGGGATGGGATACGCAGTCACCGAGCGCCCGATACCTAGGGCGGAACTGTACATGGCCGACGAGATATTTCTCACGGGGACCGCCGCAGAAATAGTCCCAGTCACGAGCATCGACGGCCACGCGATAGGTACCGGCAAGGAAGGGCCCGTGTCAAAGAGCATAAGACAAACATACGAGAAGGTTGTAACCGGTGGCGTCAAGGAGTACACGGGCTGGTTAACACCTGTATGGTAGTAGATAATAATAGCAATACAAGAATAGCGGTTATAGGGGTAGGGGGCTGGGGCAAGAACCACGCCCGCGTCCTTGGAGAACTCGGAGTCCTCGGCGCGGTGTGCGACTTCGACCCTGCACGGGCCAAAGAGATCGCGACCAAGCACGGCGCGACGCCGTATTCGTCGGTGGACGGGATGCTTGACAAGGAGCGCCTCGACGCCTGCCTGGTCTGTACGCC
Organism: Nitrososphaera sp.; assembly: GCA_036378195.1. Lineage (GTDB taxonomy): Archaea > Thermoproteota > Nitrososphaeria > Nitrososphaerales > Nitrososphaeraceae > Nitrososphaera. Next base: position 1,609 of record DASUXB010000192.1, on the reverse strand, counting down.
GACCCGCACACACTCGGCAGTAGCAAAGAAGGTAATGGAAAAGGGCCTACACGCGTTCGTAGAAAAGCCGCTCTCGTTTTCGTCGCAAGAGTGCGACGAGATGGCAGAGCTGGCCCGGAAAAAGCGCGTCATGCTCACCTGCGGCTACATCGAGCGCTTTAATCCCGCGGTGAGCGAGACGAAAAAGATGATAGCCGACAAAAAGTGCGGCGACTTGCTCATGCTAGAGTTCCACCGCGAAAACCGCATGCCGCCAAAGATAAAGGACGTAGGCATAATATTTGACACCGCCGTCCACGACATCGACACGGCGATGTTCCTGTTTGACGCAAGGCCAAACGTGGTGTTTGCGAGGGCCGGCAGACACGTGCACGAATTTGAGGACTTTGCGACCCTCATGCTGGGCTTTGCGAACCAGCGGGTCGCAATCATCTCTGTCAACTGGCTCACGCCAAAGAAGGTGCGCACGTTCAGCGCGGTCTGCACGGATGGGATAATCTCCGGCAACTTTATCTCGCAGGAGGTAAAGATAGACAACGCCGGCGAAACGGTCACGCCCAGGATGCCCTTTGAGGAGCCACTGACGCTGGAACTAAAGAGCTTTATCGCCGCCGTGCAGGGCAAGGAAAACTCGGCCGTGTCTGCGCGGGACGCCACGAACGTCACCAAGGTGGCAGAGGCAGCACTTTTATCAAGCGATACTGGCTCTCCGATATACCTGGACCTGAAATAAGAAAATGAAGCGCTCCATGCTTGACATACTGGCGTGCCCGATAGACAAGCACTATCCTTTGGAGCTTGTCGAGATAGAGGTCACCGGCGACGAGGTGAAGGAAGGCGTGCTTGCCTGCCCGAAATGCGGGCGGTACTATCCAATAATGGAAGAGATACCCGTCATGCTGCCTGACGAATTGCGCAATAAAGAGCGCGACACGGGCTTTTTGCGCAGGTGGCGGGCCAGGATCCCTGAGAAAATTTTAAGGCAAGGAAACCCGTGGCATCTGTAGATGGCCAAGGGCAAAATCTATAGAAACGCCGCCGGAGTCAGGAACCACGTCGACAAGACAGCAAAGATAGGCAAAAACACTCGGATATGGCACTTTGCCTATGTCGGCTCCAAGACCGTCGTGGGCGACAACGTCAAGATAGGCTCACTCGCTCACGTTGACTATGGGGTAAAGATTGGAAACAACGTCAAGATTGAAGGCATGGTATACATCCCGCCCCTCACCGTTATTGGAAATGATGTCTTTATTGGACCCGGCGCCACTTTCACAAACGACCCCTACCCCATGAGCCCCAAGATGATAGGAGTGGTTGTGGAAGACGGGGCGATAATCGGGGCTCGCGCCGTGGTGAGGCCGGGCGTGCGAATAGGCAAGAACAGCGTGGTGGCGATGGGCTCTGTGGTGACTAGGGACGTGCCTGCCGAAACGGTGGTCATGGGCGTCCCGGCAAGGATAGCGTACACGCGCCAGGATTACGACCGGAAGAAAAAAGAGTGGGACGAGTCGTAGCCCTAGCGCCGGGCCTGCGGGTTCACCAGGAACTTTGGGTCAGGCTCTTTTCCGTCAACAAGGACATCAAGGATGCTCTTTGCGGCAACCTC